>JACJXH010000004.1:0-300000 GCA_020636745.1 Lentimicrobiaceae bacterium
TGGAATTGAAACGTAAAAATTCCAAACAAAAACATCTCTCTTATTTTACTATAAATCGAACCATCTCTGGAATTGAAACTAAAGAGTTGAGCCGGGAACATTTACAAGATAAACACTATCAATCGAACCATCTCTGGAATTGAAACTTTCAATCGAACTGGCTCATGAGTTGGCTGCAAATTCTATCAATCGAACCATCTCTGGAATTGAAACGGATTTAAGCAGCGCGGCAACGCTTGTAGCAAAATCTATCAATCGAACCATCTCTGGAATTGAAACGCATCAGTAAATTCAAGTGCGCTATAATCAGAGATACCTATCAATCGAACCATCTCTGGAATTGAAACTCCGGCAAATCAAAACACGCAGTTAATTTATACAAACTATCAATCGAACCATCTCTGGAATTGAAACAAACTGATTGATTCTTTTTTGCATAATGGGAAAAGGCTATCAATCGAACCATCTCTGGAATTGAAACTCAAACGTTTCGAGCGGTTGAAATAGTAATTTCTTTCTATCAATCGAACCATCTCTGGAATTGAAACATCAATTCATTAAGCGAATAATACATTATACTTTTCCTATCAATCGAACCATCTCTGGAATTGAAACGAGTGTGTTAATTAATACCAAGCTTTGAGCCATTTCCTATCAATCGAACCATCTCTGGAATTGAAACTCGTGAATACATTTCAGTCCACGGGCAGTAAAATACTATCAATCGAACCATCTCTGGAATTGAAACCTCCGACTGCGCAATCAGACGGCCTGAATCCCCTATCTATCAATCGAACCATCTCTGGAATTGAAACTAAATAAACCCCGTTGTGAATCTAATCGGCAGTTTTCTATCAATCGAACCATCTCTGGAATTGAAACACAATTAGAAACACTGGGCTAATGATAGATAAAAGCTATCAATCGAACCATCTCTGGAATTGAAACACCTGAAGTGTACAGTTAGCTTCACCAGCAATAAATCTATCAATCGAACCATCTCTGGAATTGAAACTGAGGTTTTACAAAATTCAACCTCCAATGATGAATCCTATCAATCGAACCATCTCTGAAATTGAAATACCTGCACTAAAGGTGTATCACCCAAAATAGCCTCTCTATCAATCTAACTATCACCGATTTTATGCCCTTCTCTTGCTAAATATCAAACATAAAAAAACCCCGCCAATGAGCGGGGTAAAAGATTTAAGCTAAACTATAAAGTTAGGCTAATTTTACTTTTACGGCGTTTAAGCCTTTTTTGCCTTCTTGAAGTTCAAATGTTACTGAATCACCTTCATTGATACGGTCAACAAGACCTGTAGCATGAACGAAATACTCTTTTCCGGATTCGTCGTCGAGAATAAATCCGTAACCTTTTGATTCATTGAAGAATTTAACTTTTCCTGTTTTCATAATCTATTAAAAAATTAAAAATAAAGGCAAATTTAAACAAAATTGTATTCGCATTACATTCAGTACCAAAAAAATCAAGGAAAAGTAAATATTTTTTCATCTTTCCTTATTATTCATCCGCCTATAAATCTATTACTCTTTGATATTGAAAGCATTGCAAACACTTCAATACAAGGGTTATTTTTGCTGATTCGCAGCGAAATCATACTTTTTTTAAGCCAAACAAGCCTGATTTATGTTTTAACGGGCACTAAAATGGCTGCAAAACACCCAATCGAGTGCAAAAATGATCACAATTCAGGCAATTATCCACATGATTAAGAGAGGCATGCAGGTTTGTGGCAGGGAGATTTTACTATCAGCAAAATGGCCTAACCTTGGTTTAAACTGCATTTAAAGCCTTTTTAAATGGGTTTTAAACAGTCCGGCAGCAACTGGTGTGCGGTTAAGACTAAACTTTCCATCGGGCAACAGGCTTTCCATTTGCGGCAGCGAAGGGGCATAATAAAAGCTGCCACCGGGTTTGAGTGATCTGACAATTTCGGCGTATTTCAGCGCATAGGCCTTTTTGTCACCATCGTCGCGCAGCTGATGGTGCATAAAATGCACCGAAAAAGCCATATTGGAAAGAATAGTCCCCCACTCCCCTCTTTTAAATTCAGTTTCGAACCAACTGCATGATTTTATCCAGGGTTGCGACAAATGACATGAGCGGTCGAGGCCATGAGCATCCACACCCTTTTCGCGCAAAAAGCTCACCAGCAAGGCATTATCGCCACAACCCAGGTCAAGCACAGGTTCTAATAAAGCCTCAGGTTGAATGCCCAGCACCTCCAGCTGAAAAGCCGGCGAATAGTTGGCACAAACCACGCGGGCTACATTTTCATTTTCAGGCGGATTGATGCGCGCCAGATAGGGGTTTGAACTGATTAACCACAAACTCAGCCGGTTATAATGGGCTTCGGCAGTAATCTGCAAATTTTGCCTGCTGTATAAATCGTCAAATAACTGTTGATAGATGGTGTGAAGCTGAGTTATTTGCGCATGGCTGACTTCAATAAATTGATTGGCATCATAAAAGGCCGAAAGCACTTTTTGCACGGTGTAAGCAATCACCTGCTCACGAAAACCAGCTTGCTGTTTCAGCAACTCAAAGGCCGGATTTTGCCTTACAGCCTCTATTTCGGCCGAAAAGCCGGCCGAAAGCCCGGCAGCAAAAAGATTGGCATTGCGATTTAGCCATATCTGCCTGTCAATAGCTTCAAAAACAGCGGATGCCATCTGTTGCAGGTTGGCTTGATTCAGAGCTGTCATTTGGACTCATTGTTTTTCAGTTCAAAAATATAACTTTAAAACCAATACTGGTCATTTCGACTATTCCATAGAAATGATTACACGAAAAGCTTCTCAGGCAGCGCAAAAATGAAATGCTATCAATACCAGCAGTTGCAAAAACACCTCATTTGAATGCCAGGGCAATGTAGCCGCAGGTAACAGGCAAAAAAAACCTCCGGCATTTACCGGAGGAAAAAAATACTGTAAAGGCCTGTATTACTTTAGCCCCTGCAGCTGTTCTTTCAGCAGCTGAATTTTAGCTTCGGCATCGGCCTTTTTCTTTTGTTCAACTTCAATCACTTCGGGTTTGGCACCAGCCATAAAACGTTCGTTGCCCAGCTTTTTCATCACCGAATTCAAAAACCCTTCAGTATATTCAAGGTCTTTGCGGAGTTTCGCTCTTTCGGCTTCCATATCAATGGCTTCACCCAACGGGATATAATACTCGGTAGCTTTCACCATAAAACCAGCAGCTGCACCGGGTTTTTCGTTAACCATGCTTATTTGGCTGATGTTGCCTAACTTGGAAATCACATCCTCAAAACCATGTTCAACCGCAGGGCCTGAGATTTTTACCTGCATTTCAATGGCATCCTTAAAGGCTATATTTTTCTCTTTTCGCACGTTGCGCACGCCAATGATAACCTCTTTGGCTTCTTCAAAAGCGGCAAGAATACCTTCATCCACATTTCCGGCAACAGGCATACTGGCAATCATAATGCTGGTGTTGTCAGCGGTATCATTTAATATATGATAAATTTCTTCGGTAATAAAAGGCATAAACGGATGCAAAACCTTCATCAGTTTTTCGAAGAAACCGATACTTTCCTGCAGGGTGCGACTATCAATGGGCTGCTGATAGGCAGGTTTTACCATTTCGAGATACCATGAGCAGAAATCGTCCCAAACGAGCTTATAGGCAGTCATCAGGGCTTCCGACAGGCGATACTTGTCAAAATTATCTTCAATCTGCAGCAGGGCCTGATTCAGCCTTGCTTCAAACCATTTAACCGAGATGGCAGCATATGCAGGCTGGGACAGTGTCGGGTCTTCGTTCCAGCCTTTCACCAACCTGAAAGCATTCCATACTTTATTGCTGAAATTGCGGCCTTGTTCGCAAAGGCTTTCGTCAAAAGGCAAGTCATTACCGGCAGGTGAAGTAAGCAACATACCCACACGCACGCCATCGGCGCCAAACTTGGCAATCAAATCGATGGGGTCGGGCGAGTTGCCGAGTGATTTCGACATTTTGCGGCCGAGTTTATCGCGGACAATACCGGTAAGGTAAACGTTTTTAAACGGAATTTCGTTGCGGTATTCCTGTCCGGCCATAATCATGCGGGCTACCCAGAAAAAGAGAATTTCAGGAGCAGTAATTAGATCGTTGGTCGGATAGTAATATTTAATATCTTCATTTTCAGGATTCCTTATACCATCAAAGACTGAAATCGGCCACAGCCATGATGAAAACCAGGTATCGAGTACATCTTCATCCTGTGTAAGGTCAGAAAGGGCAAGAGCAGCATTGCCGGTAATTTCGCGGGCTTTAGCAAGTGCCAGTTCTTCGTTGATGGCCACAATAATTTCGCCATCGGGCAGATACCATGCCGGAATGCGCTGTCCCCACCACAATTGGCGGCTGATGCACCAGTCGCGTACATTCTCCATCCAGTGGCGATAAGTATTTTTAAACTTTTCAGGATGAAAATGAATGGTATCGTTCATCACTACATCGAGTGCCGGCTTGGCCATGTCGGCCATTTTAAGAAACCACTGTACCGAAAGTTTGGGCTCAATCACTTCATCGGTACGTTCAGAAAAGCCCACATTGTTGACATATTCATCAATTTTAACAATATGGCCTTTTTCCTGTAGTTCGGCAACAATCTTTTTGCGCACTACAAAACGATCTTCGCCGATATAAAGTTGAGCTTTATCGTTAAGGGTGCCATTGTCGTTAAAAATATCAATGGTTTCAAGGCGGTGTTTGATACCGATATGATAATCGTTGATATCATGAGCAGGGGTAATTTTGAGGCATCCGGTACCAAACTCACGGTCAACATACTCATCGCCAATCATGGGGATAGAGCGGCCGATAAGCGGCACCAGTACCCTTTTGCCCGCCAGATGCTGAAAACGCTCGTCTTCAGGATGGTAACAAACGGCGGTATCGCCCAAAATGGTTTCGGGGCGGGTAGTCGCAATGGTTACCCATTCATCATCCGTACCTTCTACTTTATAACGGAGATAATATAATTTTGAATTAACTTCCTTGTAAATGACCTCTTCGTCGGACAGAGCGGTAAGTGCTTTAGGATCCCAGTTAACCATGCGGACACCGCGATAAATCAGACCTTTGTTGTACAAATCGACAAACACCTGAATCACCGACTCATACATATCCTTATCCATTGTAAACTTTGTGCGGTCCCAATCGCAGGAAGCACCCAGTTTTTTCAGCTGTTCAAGAATAATACCCCCATGTTTTTCTTTCCATTCCCAGGCATGTTCCAGAAATTCCCCGCGTGTAAGGCTGCTTTTATCAATACCCTGCTCTTTAAGTTTGGCCACCACTTTGGCTTCGGTAGCAATGGAAGCATGGTCGGTACCCGGCAACCAGCAGGCATTTTTGCCCATCATACGGGCACGGCGCACCAGCACATCCTGTATGGTATTGTTGAGCATATGGCCCATATGCAGCACACCGGTAACATTAGGCGGAGGAATTACAATGGTATAGGGCTCCCGTTCGTCAGGAACCGATTTGAAATATTTTTTTTCAAGCCAGTATTGGTACCATTTTTCTTCAATACCCGAAGGGTCGTATTTGGCAGGAATTTCCATGAGGTTGTAAATGCTTGTTTTTAAGAAGGTGCAAAAATAGTAAAAAAGAAAGTGAACAACTAACAAGTAAAACAGAGATGTAAGCCCGGCTTAATGATGTCTGTTAAAAATAAAGCTACAAAAAGCCTTACACTAACCCCTGCAGGGATGCAGGCATATTCAGTTCAAACATTTACCTTTGCCGGATAAACAATCAGGTCATGAAAGTTTCAGGTTTTACCTTTATCCGCAATGCTGTTAAGTACGACTACCCTGTGGTAGAAGCCATTACATCCATACTACCGTTGTGCAATGAGTTTGTGGTAGCTGTTGGTAAATCTGACGATCAAACCCGTGCCCTGATAGAATCCATCGATTCTCCAAAAATCAATATCATCGACACTGTTTGGGACGATAGTCTGCGCGAGGGCGGGCGCGTGCTGGCAGTTGAAACCGACAAGGCATTTGACGCCATCAGCAGCGACAGCGACTGGGCATTTTACATACAAGGCGATGAAGTGCTGCACGAAAAATACCACGACCATGTTCAGGAAGCCATGCTCCGCTGGAAAGACCACCCTGAAGTAGAAGGCCTGCTGCTCAATTACCTGCATTTTTACGGTTCATATGATTATGTGGGCGACAGCCGCAGGTGGTATCGAAAAGAAGTAAGAATCATCCGCAACAACAAACAGATAAGGTCGTACCGCGATGCCCAGGGTTTCAGAAAAAACAACACACCGCTCAGGGTAAAACAGGCCGAAGCTACCATGTACCACTACGGATGGGTAAAACCACCCGAAGCCCAGCAAGCCAAACAGGAGTATTTCAATAAACTGTGGCACGACGATGAGTGGGTTGAAAAGAAAATACCAAAAGTTGATAGCTTTGACTATTCAAATATTGATGCACTGGCGCATTTCAATGCCAGCCACCCTGCTGTGATGCAACCCAGAATTGAGAGACAAAACTGGCATTTCACCTTCGACCCGACCACAAAAAGGCTTCCATTAAAATCAAGAATACTGCACACCATTGAAGAGTTGAGCGGCTGGCGCCCGGGTGAATACAAAAACTATAAAATAATATAATCACTTACAACCAGCTCACCATCGCAAAACCCATAAAGCACCACAAGTAAAAAACAGAAAACCGGGCATCGCGAAATCACTTATCTGTTACGCCGCATATGGGAATCATCAACAAAAAACCATTTGTTTAAATCCTTTTTCAGATTTTCATTATTCCTAATAATTCTTACTTTTGCCAAAAATAAATAACATACGCGTATGGATTTGAAAGAGATTATGGCCATTGCTGGTAAACCGGGACTTTACAAGATGGTAGCTCAGGCCAAAAACGGAATTATTGTTGAATCAATTATTGATCAGAAACGCATTCAGGCATTTGCCCACGACAAAATCAGCTCGCTTGAGGAAATCAGCATTTTCACAGAAACTGAGGACAAACCATTGAAGGAAGTTTTGAAAAACTTTTTCGACAAACTGGAAGGAAAAGCAACACCTGATTTTAAAGGAGATAACAATAAGTTAAAAGCTTTCTTTGGCGATGTTTTACCCGAGTACGACAAAGAAAGAGTGTATGTTTCGCACATGCAAAAAATTGTCAGTTGGTACAACCTGCTATTAGAACACAATCTGCTGGATTTCAGTGAAAAGGAAGAGCAGCCCGACCAGGCTCCTACCGAAGAAACCAAAGCTGAATAATTAAAGAGTCCGTATTGTTTACGGACTTTTTTTCTATTTTTACTTCCTACTCAATATACGCTGATGAAAAAGCATCTTATCGATTTTAAAGTTCTGTCGAACAGTAGTCTGAACTACAACCATAACCTGCTTGAGCTGAGCTGCGACCAACCCTTGCCTGCAATGGTTCCCGGACAGTTTGCCGAGGTAAAAGTAGACAATTCGCCGGCAACCTACCTGCGGCGGCCTTTTTCCATTCACCGGATTGACTATGAGAAAAACACCCTGCACCTGATCATTAAATCAGTAGGTGAAGGCACACGCAAAATAGCAGCCTTGCAGGCAGGCGACACCGTGAACATCATGTTGCCTCTGGGCAATGGATTTACCATCCCTCAAAATTCAGAAGTTCTGTTGGTTGGCGGCGGCTGCGGCGTTGCTCCGCTATGGTTTCTGGCAGCCGAGCTGCAAAAAAACGGCAATCAGGTAACCATGCTTATTGGCGGACGAACAGAGAAAGACATACTGCTTGCTGCTGAATACAGTCAATTTGGCGAAGTACTTATTTCAACAGAAGACGGCAGCCTGGGACAAAAAGGAATGGTAACTGCGCACACTGTTATGCTACAGGAAAAACTTCCGTTTTCGGCCATTTATTGCTGTGGCCCTGACGGCATGATGCGGGCTGTTTCTCATATTGCTGAAAAACAAAGCATTCCTTGTATGGTGTCGCTCGAAAACACAATGGCCTGCGGCATTGGCGCCTGTCTTTGCTGCGTGGTTGACACCCACAAAGGGCACCAGTGCGTATGCACCGAAGGCCCTGTATTCAACTCAAAAGATCTCAAAGGCTGGAGCGCCGAAACAGAGGTAGGCTGTTCCATCAATAAATAAAACCTCACCCAATTGCCCTTAAGCATGCTGCTACTCCTCACAAGAGACAGTCAGACAAAAATATTAACCATCACGCAATTATAAAAATGGCCAATCTATCTGTTAAACTGCACCACCTGAATTTAAAAAACCCGGTAATGACAGCATCGGGCACGTTTGGCTATGGTGAAGAATTTGATGATTTTATTGATGTAAATGCGCTTGGCGGAATTCTGGTTAAAGCCACCACATCGGGCCACCGCGAAGGCAACCCTTATCCTCGTATGGCCGAAACACCTATGGGCATGCTGAATGCCGTAGGACTTCAAAACAAGGGGATTGATTATTTTGTGGAGCACATCTACCCTAGACTACTTAAATACAACAACAGTGTAATTGCCAATGTATCCGACTCAACCGTTGAAGGATATGTGGAAGTTGCCCGTAAAATGAACCAGCTGGAACACATTGCAGCCATTGAGTTAAACATTTCGTGCCCTAATGTAAAAGAAGGCGGAATGGCTTTCGGCACAAGTTGCCCTTCTGCCACTGCTGTTACCAGGGCTGTTCGCGAAGTGTATGATAAAACCCTGATAGTTAAACTTTCGCCCAATGTGACCAGTATTGCTGAAATAGCCCAGGCTGTGGAAGCGGCTGGCGCCGACGCTGTTTCGCTCATCAATACCCTGTTAGGCATGGCTATTGATGCAGAAAAACGCAAACCTGTTTTATCTACCATCACGGGCGGATTATCAGGCCCAGCCATTAAACCCATTGCCCTGCGCATGGTTTGGCAGGTAGCCCGGGCTGTAAAAATACCTGTAATCGGAATTGGCGGCATTTCAACAGCCGCTGATGCCATTGAATTTATGCTTGCCGGTGCTACAGCTATACAGGTAGGCACCGCCAATTTTGTTGACCCGCGAACTACCATGAATATTATTGCAGGCATCGATGACTACCTTAATCGCCATCAAATAAACGATGTTAATGAGCTGATTGGCGGTTTGATTTGCTAGACAAACCCCGATATTTTAGAAAAAACGCAGCCTGTAATAGAAACTCCTGCCCTGCAACGACCATTCAACCAGCAAATGATTGATTGGCGACAAGCAAGGCAGGAGTTTTTAATTATGTTAAAAAACCAGTCCGGAGTAAATACTTAGTCAGCAATTGATTTGGCAAGTGGAGCCACTTCATTGGCAACATTGCGGTTAAATTCAAAAGCCAGCGACTGATAGTTTACCGCATCTACAATAGTGCCAATAAAACACAAGCCGGCGGTAAACAGGTAAAGGATTCCCATGCCAATCTGGTTAATCAGAATGCGGTGAATACCGGCAAAACCAATAAATCCAAGCAAACAGGTGAGCAATATCATCTGAGGGTCTTTGCGGCGTGCGCGGTAAATAACAGCAAACTGTGCAGCCTGCTTGTCGCTGAAGTCTTTAATCAGCATCTGAACATGATTTAGTTCCATTCCCTGCAACTCGGGCAGGTGTAAAAGTACGTTTGCCATTTTATGTTTGATTTTAGTTTAGTAATACAATACAGGTTTTCTGAAAATATCAACAATGCGCCAGGTAAGAATCAAAACTGCAGCTATCCCCAACGGATGAGCATGAAACGACTGCACAAGATCACCTCTGAAAAGCCAGGCGATGGCGTGGCCGAGGCCACATCCGGGACAAAAGCTGAAGCCCAGGTTTTTAAGCGGACAAAAACTGGCATGAGCATCAACAGGCGACATAACGGCCATCAGCGTCAGTCCTGTTATCCATACAAATGCTTCAAATCTTGCCCTTAGCAACTGCCCAAAGTGCCTGAAATCGGGTTTCATGGTCTTACTGTTGAAAAAACAAATGTAAGGCATGATTTTACGATTTGAAAGATAAATTGAATGAATATGGGTTTTGCTGCCCTCAAAGGTAAAAAAAGGCCTGTGAATGGCGCTTAACCAGGCCGGAGTTTTGACAAACCATGCTATCAGCGCGTCAGAAACAAGGTGAAAAGCACCCTCATCAAAACATGGCTGAAACAAAACATCAACCGGCACCAATACACTCAAATCAGCATGCAGCGAATAAACTGTTTACCATATTTAATAAACAGGAATGACTATACAAGCCATGCATGCACAGAATGGAAATAAAAACAGCAGAGAGGTTGGCAGGAGAAAAAAATAATATTATTTGTTCAATGTCAGACATTAAATAAAAATGTTTAATTTTGCCGCCCGTTTCAGGCCTCCAATTTTGTTCCCTGCTAATAAACTTAAGAATTAATTAACCTTCTGTTTGTCAAAAGGTCATAAAATATTATTTGCTTTGCAGGCCTGAACTGAACCGTTATTTTTCATTTATCAAAACCAATCATGTCATTTAACAAACTTAGAAACATTGGTATAGCCGCTCATATTGACGCTGGTAAAACCACCACAACCGAACGTCTTCTCTTTTTAACCGGTGTAAATCGTAAAATGGGAGAAGTTCATGACGGACAGGCTACCATGGACTTTATGAAACAGGAGCAGGAACGTGGTATCACCATTGCATCCGCAGCCATTTCCTGTCAGTGGAACGGCCATCAGATCAACATCATTGACACCCCGGGTCACGTAGACTTTACAGTTGAAGTTGAACGTTCGCTCAGGGTTATTGATGGAATGGTTGCTTTGTTTTGTGCTGTTGGAGGTGTTGAACCGCAGAGCGAAACAGTTTGGAATCAGGCTGAACGATATAAAGTACCCCGCATTGCTTTTGTAAATAAAATTGACCGCACCGGCGCTGATTTTCATGAGGTTGTAAAACAGATGAATGAAAATCTTGACGCACGGGCAGTAGCCTTTCAGCTTCCTATCGGACTGGAAGAGAACTTTAAAGGTATCCTCGACCTGATTTCCTTTAAAATGTATACTTTCCAGGATACCGAAACCATCACTTCTGAAATACCTGAAGAGATGAAAGCCCTGGCCAATGAATACAGACAGACCATGATTGAAAAGCTGGCTGACTTCAACGAAGAAATTCTTGAGCTTTTCCTTGAAGATAAAGAGGTGCCGCTTGAAATGATTAAGTCAGCAGCCCGCGAAGCCACTTTAAAACTGCTGATTACCCCGGTTTTCTGTGGTGCAGCCTATAAAAACAAAGGAGTTGTTCAGTTACTCGATGCTATTGTTGACTACCTGCCGTCACCAGTTGACAAAGGAGCTATTGTTGGAATGGATGTCGACGACCACGAAAAGGCACGTCATCGCAACCCATCGGTAAAAGAGCCTTTTGCAGCATTGGCATTCAAACTCATTCATGATCCTTATGTAGGTCAGCAAACTTTTGTCAGGGTTTACTCAGGTACACTCCGCAGCGGAATGCAGGTAATGAACTCAACCAAAGGCAAACCCGAGCGTATCGGACGCATCCTGCGCATTCACGCCAAGGATCGCGAAGAGGTGAGCGAAGCAGGACCAGGCGACATTGTTGCGCTTATTGGTATGAAGTATACCAAAACCGGCGACACATTGTGCGACATGGAAAACCAGCTTCACCTCGAATCTATTCATATTCCACCCAGTGTTATTGAGCTGAAAATAAACCCTGCTTCACGCAAAGATCAGGGAAAACTTGGCGAAGCCCTTTCCAAACTTGTAAATGAAGATCCTTCATTCCATGCCCGTTTCGACGAAGAAACCGAAGAAACAGTGATTGCCGGTATGGGCGAGTTGCATCTCGAAATTCTGGTTGACAGGCTCAAACATGAGTTTGGAATCGAAGTTGTTGTGGGCGAACCTTCTGTTGCTTACCGTGAAACCATTTCACAGGAAGTTGAAGTTGAATACAGACATTCAAAACAATCGGGTGGTAAAGGACAGTTTGCCCAGACCTACCTCAGACTTGAGCCCAACGAAGGCAAGGGTTATGAATTTGTTGACAAAATCAAGGGTGGTGCTATTCCAAACGAGTACATTCCTTCGGTTAACAAAGGTATTGTTAAAACAATGGCTGATGGTGTATTGGCTGGGTTCCCTGTTGTTGACGTTAAAGTTGTACTGCTCGACGGTCAGTTCCACCCGGTTGACTCATCTGACTTTGCTTTCCAGATTTGTTCGTCCATCTGTTTCAAACAAGGCTTCATGAAAGCAACACCATTGCTGCTTGAGCCGGTTATGAAAATTGAAATCAACGTTCCTGATGAATTTATCGGCGATATCGTAGGTAACCTGAACAAACGCAGAGGTAAAATTGAATCGATGCGCCGTCACCGCAAAGGCTCTCAAAAACTTAATGGTTATGTACCTTTGATGGAGATGTTTGGTTATGCAACCACCTTGCGCAACCTCTCAAGCGGACGCGCCAACTATTCAATGGAGTTTTACCAGTACATGCCTGTAACCAAAGCTGTTCAGGAAGAAGCACTGAAAAAGATTGCCGAGAAAAAACGTCTGGAAAACAACAGATAATTCTATCACACTGGGCTCAGCCCCTATATAATAAAATCCCGCCCTTCAGACTTTCCGGATGGCGGGATTTTCTTTTTTAGCTAAACACAAGCTAACAGGCAGCAAGCAGAGGGCTGTGACGGTGCATAATACATCAGGTTGGCGGCCTTTCTCATGGTCACACAAAGACAGAATCAAACAGAACAGCCGCTGACTTAAGCCCGATGGTAACAATAATTTCATTTTCTTTGCAAAAAATTACGCCTCATGAATATTCTACTGCTTGGTTCAGGCGGACGTGAACATGCTATTGCATGGAAACTTTCGCAAAGTACTGAAATACAAAAACTTTACATCGCCCCCGGAAATGCCGGCACAGGACTTACCGGCATCAACGTACCCATTGATGTCAATGATTTTGAAGCTATCAAACTCTTTGTTCTGGAAAACGATATAGACATGGTAGTGGTTGGCCCGGAAGAGCCCCTGGTCAATGGTATTTACGACTTTTTCAAAGGTGACGGGCTGCTCACTGGCATTCCGGTAATAGGACCATCAGCAGCAGGTGCGCGGCTGGAAGGCAGCAAGGGCTTTGCCAAATCATTTATGCAAAGACACGGCATACCAACTGCCGCCTACCGTACTTTCTCAACAGGCGAAACAACTGCTGCCATTGAATTTTTATCATCTCTTAAACCTCCGTATGTTTTAAAAGCCGATGGATTGGCTGCAGGCAAAGGAGTTATTATTTGCAACGAACTTGCGGAAGCCACCCGTGAAGTAACTGATATGCTTGACCATGCCCGCTTTGGCAAAGCATCAGAAAAAGTGGTGATTGAGGAATTTCTGAGCGGCATTGAATTATCGGTATTTGTGCTTACCGACGGAAAATCGTGGATTTTGCTACCCGAAGCCAAAGACTACAAACGTATAGGTGAAGGCGATACCGGGCCAAACACTGGCGGCATGGGCTCCGTTTCGCCGGTTCCTTTTGCCGATGAAATCTTTATGGAAAAGGTAAAACAGCGCATTATTGAACCTACCATTGAAGGACTTCAGTCAGAATCCATTGATTACAAAGGTTTTATTTTCTTTGGACTTATCAGTGTTAAAAACGAACCTTATGTGATTGAATACAATGTCAGAATGGGTGACCCTGAAACGGAGTCGGTGATGCCCCGTATTAAATCCGACCTGCTTTCTCTTTTCCGAAAAGTAGCAGACCAATCGCTGGCATCTGCCACCATCGAGTTTAACGAAAACTGTGCAGCAACAGTTATGCTTGTTTCGGCCGGCTACCCCGGCAATTACAGCAAAGGTCATCTTATTCAGTTACCAGATACCGACCTGCCGAGTATGCTCTTTCATGCAGGGACCAGATTTGACGAGGAAAACAAGCAGGTAGTCACTGCCGGAGGGCGGGTAATTGCGGTCACTTCTACGGCCACTGATATGGCACAAGCCCTGGCCCTTTCGTACAAAACCGCTGGCCAAATTCATTTTGAAGGCAAAAATTTCAGAACCGACATTGGATTCGATCTTCATCTTACCAAATAGAATCAGCAGATGCTAAAAAAGCTTGCTTTATCAGGAGTCATCACCCACTTGCTTATTCTGGTTGTTATTGTGCTGATTTTATTCTTCACACCCCAGGTAAGTTTTAGCAGCATTTTGCCCCCACTGCCTGTAGCTACTGCCGGTACCTGGCTTTACGGTTGGCTAAGCGCAAACCCGCTGCTGCTCAAGCCATTGTCTATTGCCTTGCTTCTGGTTATTTCACTGTTGTTTAATGCAATGCTTATCAGGCACGAAGTTGGCCTGCGCAGTTCACTGTTTCCGGCAGTAATGACAATGCTGCTGATGCTCTATACACCGGATGCCATCTACCTGATCATTACTGAAGTAAGCTTACTGCTTTTGATGGTAAGTATGCACAATATACTCAACCTTTACGGCGAACAGAGTCCGAAATATATGATTCTGAATGCCACAATGGCCGTAGCTGTTGCTTCCATGTTTATTCCCGAACTTATTGTATTTACTCTTTTTGTTTGGTTCGGAATGTTTACTTACCGGATAAACAGCTGGCGCGAATGGGTTATCTCAATACTTGGATTACTTATTCCATATATATATCTGGCTTTCTTCTATTTCTGGAACGATAACCTGGCATTTATCATCGCTGTTTATGAAAATTATTTCAGAAACTGGACATTTCACATGATCAAGCCAGCAACAATGCCATTTATCACCCTTTGTGCGTTAGCTTTTACAGGACTTATTTCGCTGGCCCGGTTTCTGACAGATGCCAGCGAAAAAATTATAAGTCTGCGTAAAAAAATGTGGATAACAGCTCAGTTTGCCTTTGCAGGTGTTGGGGTAATAATCATCGCAGGCTCAAATGTTTCAATGTTGCTTCCGGTATTGTTTCTACCGATGGCTGCAGCCCTTTCATACACCATTATCAACAGCCGCCGGACATGGTTTATGGATGCAGTCATTTTACTTGCACTGCTTACCATCATCGCCAACAGAATCAACGTGTAAGATGCTCAGAACAAGATACGCGCAAGGTACAGTCAGAGAAGCCGGAGCCGATGAAGCCGGGAGAGGTTGCCTGGCAGGGCCTGTATTTGCTGCCGCTGTTATTCTTCCTGACGACTATGTGAATCCGGTTTTGAATGACTCAAAGCAACTGACTGAAAAGCAGCGTAACCGTTTGAGGGTTGAAATTGAGCGTGACGCTGTTGCCTGGCAGGTATCTTCTGTCGGACCTGATGTCATCGACCGTATCAATATCCTTCAGGCCTCCATCAGGGCAATGCATCAGGCCATTGCAGGGTTAAAACCATCTCCCGGGCTGCTTCTGATTGATGGAAACCGATTTATCCCTTATCCTGAAACAGCCCACCAGTGCATCATTAAAGGCGACAGCCTGTATATGTCCATTGCAGCAGCCTCGGTACTCGCCAAAACTCACCGCGACGAATTTATGCTGCAACTGCACCAGCAGTTTCCTGAATATGACTGGCTTAGGAACAAAGGTTACCCAACCGCATTTCATCGCAAAGCTGTGATGGAATATGGCCAATCCGTCTGGCACCGGAAAAGTTTTATTATAAAAGAGCAGTTGAGACTTCCGCTTTAGCTTCACATCATCAGGGGCTCATTCAACTCAATTATGAAAAGCTAAGCAAATCGCGGAAACAAAGCTTCACAAAGAAGTTAAAATGAGGCGTAAAACCATTCGAAGGGTCAATCTTTATTTGCTTGTAATATAGTGTAAAGCCAGGTTCAATGGCAATGGCCGGACTAAACTCAAACCGGGCTCCAACAGTTCCGAAAATGCCAAAACCTATGCCCCCCTGCCTGATTTCATATGCCTGCTGTGTCCCTCCGGGAACATAAGAATTGCTGCCGTAAACATTCACCAGGTTGAATGATTTGTTTTCAATCCGTATGATGTGCTCCTTTACCAGAGAATTATTCATGCTTATGCCACCTCCAATAGTGAATCGGGCAAACTTGTTCTGACCAAAAGCATGAGTAAAACCCAAATCAACCATATTGCGTTCTTCTGTTCCCTGAATAGGATATAATCGTATGTCGGGCTCAGTCAGATATTCCTTGGGGTCAACCTCCACCGTTACCACATCTTTGGCCCTGAGCTTGGCATATGAAAACTGGACATAAATGCCTGTGTGACAGTTTAAATCATATTTGGCAAACAGTCCGAACGAAAAAGCCGGATTGTAGCGCATCTTTTCAGGATATTCCTTCACAAATACAGTATCGTAAGCCCCTGTCAGATAAAAAATTTCATCGTATCTGTATTTATTCTTAAACACATAATTGACATTATTTTCATTCCCGGGTTTACCCGAATAAAAATCAGCCGAAGCTCCGCCTGAAATATAGATACCGGCAATGGCTCCATACTCCAGTCCGCTGCGCTCTTTGCACTGTTCGGGGGTAGAGTAAAACTGGTCCTGCGCCCGGCTGGTTAAAAAAGCAGACAAAAGCAAGGTTAAAGTAAACAAAGCCGGAGTCAGGGAGGAAAAATTCAGGATTCTTTTCATCGGATATGTATTTTCGTTTCAAACGTACGCATTTTTTTTCATCATGAAAAGCAATTTGAAAAATGCATGCAGTGGCCAATTCTTTTCAGCAATTTATCAACATGAAGATGTTCATTAGTATTCATGCCTGAACTTGAATCCTCATTCAAATGCCCTTATATTTGAGCATTATACCTTCAGAAAATGAAGAAAATACGTAATTACCTGATAGCGGCAGTAATACTGACGGGGCTTGTTTTTTCGGTGATGGCCCTTCGGTCATACTATCTGTTTCTGAAAGAGCCTGTTGCGCAACTTGCCGGCGCCATTCCCGTTGAGTCGGCTGTGGTTATTAAAGCCGGGTCATTGAATCGTTTTGCAGAAACCGTGCAATCGTCGGCGCTGGCTGGATTGCTTGAAAACAGCAAAATCAGATACGGCTTCAGCACCCTCGCCCTCAAAAGCCAATCGCTGACAACACTCAGCAGCTTTTTTAAAGAGATACTGGAGCATGACGAGGTGATGATGGCCATAGTTCCTGACAAAGGAAACCAGCCCGACTTTCTATATGCTACTTTTATCGGCAAAACCAAACCAGGCCGAATCACCAGAGAAATTGAAGAGCTCTACCCCGGTTTAAAAATTGAAAAAATCAAAAATCAGCATGCCGATATTTATCATCTCAGCAACCAGAATGTTGATGTATGGTATTATATCAGCAGGGGAATTCTGGCTTTTACCTATAACCGCGACCTGCTTCTCAGGTCGCTCAACACATTGTATGCTCCTGAAAATCTGACCACAAACAAATCATTTTCGCGCCTGATGGAAACTTCGGGCAAGCTGGTCGATGGCGTTATGCTTATCCATAACCGGGTGTTGGCGTCCATGTTGATGCAAACCGAACCCGGTCCTCTCGATTTTGAAGGCTCACCTTTTACTTCGTGGACGACGCTGGACTTGAAAATAAAAGAAAATAAGGTATTGATGGACGGATTTACGGCCACTCAAACAGGTGATAACCTGATGGAAGGTCAGGAAGCTGTATCAGAAACCATACTTGCTCAGCTGCCACGCGAAACAGCCTTTGCCGTAAGCCTTTCGCTGAGCAACCAATTGCTTTATACTGAAAAAATAAGCCATAGTGACACCCTGCAGGTGGCAGGCTACGATTCGGCCAACCGGCTTATTTCTCATGAAATTTTCAGAAGAAAGGAGCAGATAAACGCATGGGCCGGCAAAAACATTGCCATCGCGGCTACTGATGATTATTTTAATGGCAATAACCTGTCGCGCTTGCTGCTGATAGAAGTAAGCAACCCCGACAGCGCCCGGCTCGCCCTGAAACCTTATCTTGCGCCTTATGACGACACGCTGCAGGTATTCACCGCAGGCAACCTGCCATCCAGACTTTGGGGACAGCTGTTTGCCATAAACGAAAAACTTTACTGCCATATCACCAGCCGTTTTGTATTGCTTTCTCCTTCAGCGTTTTTGCTTAAACAGTATCTTAAAAACAGTCAGGCTAACCTTTTATTGGGAACCACCCAGACCTATACTTCAGTAAGCGAACAAATTGGCGAAAAAAGCAATATCCTTGTTTTTATTAAACCAACGGCATGTCTGCCCTATTTAAAAAGAAATGTGCAGGCAGAAGGCAGAAAGCAATCGCTGAATTGGGCAGCTGCACCGGCAGGTTCAGACTTAATCTGCATACAATACAGTGGCGGTGGCCAGCTGATTTACACCCATGCTTTTGCCATCACAGGCTCAGGAAATAACTTAGAATCATCAAATAACAATAGCCTTTCCGAGCAAGCCAATTCCAGCACAACAACACCTGACACGCAAACATCTGTTGCAGAAAAAACGCTTGTTTCGGCTGACAAAACCACCATAACCCGGGAAAACAAGGCTATTCCAACTGCGCTTTTTGCGGTAAAGGGTAAAAAAAGCACCGAAAAGAGATTTATCCTTTATGCAGCTGACCATCAGGTAAAATGTTTCACAACGCAAGGCCATGAGTTATGGACATTCAACTGTAAAGACAAACCACTGGGCACGGTATCAGAGATTGATTACTATCGCAACGGAGGCCTTCAGTATATCATTGCAACAGAAAACCAACTGCATATAATCGACACCGAAGGCAATGAACTAAAAACATCACCCGTGAGGTTAAAGACGGGAATCAAGGACGAAATTTCGGTATTTGACTATGACCATAAAAAAGATTACCGGGTGGTATACCAGGGAACTGATTTGCGGCTCCATAATATCACCCTGAAAGGTGAAAGCCTTTCCGACTGGCAAAAACCCATGGCTGACAAAGGTTATTCAGGCCAGGTGCAGTTTATCAGAACTGCCGGTAAAGATTATTTAATTGCAGCCAACAATGATGGGCGGCTTCAAATAACTGACCGGCGCGGCAGAACAAGAATACAGGTTTCAGCACAGTTTCGCAAGTCGGCAAACTCCGGTGTTTATGAAAATGCAACCAACAGCAAAGGCATATTTCTGATGGCTTCTGCCGAAGGCAAACTGGCCTATGTAGATGCCACTGGCAAAACTTCTGAAAGCGATTTCGGGAACTTTGGCACAGACCCTTTCTTTCAATACCTTGATTTTGACAAAGACGGCACGCCTGATTTTATATTTGGCGGTAAAGATCGCATTGTGGTATTCAACCGGATGAAAAAAATGATTGGTGAAATCAATATGAAAAACGCAGACTTTGGAAAGCCATTTATTTCAGGTTCTGCTGACCGTCTGGCCTATCTGGCTGTAAGAGATAAAAAATCAGGAAAAGTTATTGTAATGAATGGCAAGGGGAAACTTATAACAACTGGAAAGCTCACTAGTGAAGCAGATCCGGTGCTTATACCAACTGGCAAAAATAATCAGCACATTCTGGTGAGCATTTCAGCCGGGCAACCTGTTATTACACCGGTTGAATAACTTCACGGGTGCAGGGGCGCAGGCGAATGCAATCCGCGCAATGCAAGGTTTCAGGGTTTGTTTTTTCTGAGATACAATACAGTGCCGGGTTCAGGTTCATGTCCCTGGGCAATCCGGTTTTTCTTATACAGCAATTTAAGTCTTATCCCATAATCCTGAGAAACTGAGCGCATTGTTTCGCCTTTGGCAAAGAGGTGGGTATCAGCTGCAGCTTTCTTCTTTTTAGGCTCAACATAAATCACCTCCCCGTCAGAAAGTGTTTCGTTTTTTCCCAATTCGTTGTAACGCAGAATCTGAAACGCATGTATACCCAAATCTCTGGCAATGGTGCGAACATCATCGCCCGGCCTGGCATAAATCAGGCGCACACCATTATTCTCGTATATTTTCCGATTCCCTTCAGCCACTTCAACAAAAGTAAAGTTGCGCGCCTTCAAAGGTTCTTCGGCCTGAAAACCATCTTTTTGGTGACGATTTTTTCTGTCTTTCCGGTTGTCGGCCAGTGCCTCCCCTGCATCGTTATCATAGAGATAGAGTTCGTTTTCTTCAATTATTTTGATAAGCATTTCGGCATACCTTGGGTTGGTGGCATAACCCGCACTTTTAAGCCCGTGGGCCCAGCCTTTATAATCGCGCAGGTCAAGGCTAAAAAGCCCTGCATACCGTGGTCGGGTAGTAAGAAAAAGCGAATGGTCATTAAACGACTCCTCAGGTGAATTATACTTTCTGAAGCATTCATTTTTCTCATCATCATCCATGGTGTAGGTCATGCCGGTCCACTCTTTATGGCATTTTATCCCAAAATGATTCCGGGCATTAAGCGCCAGTTCAGAATTGCCACTACCCGATTCAAGCAGCCCCTGTGCCAGTGTAATGCTGGCAGGAATCTTATATTCGTGCATTTTGCGAATCGCTATATCCTTGTATGTATTGATATACTCCTTGTAAGAAATTTTCCCTGGCAACGACTGGGATGTCCCCTGAAATGACGACAAAAATGCTGATAAAAAGAAAACTGAAAACAAAACGTTTCGGAACATAGGCCGGTTTTAAAAATTTCAGCAAAGATAATAAACCCGCGCCTATGCCAATCCGAAAAGTATATACGATAATTTGCACACCAAGCGTTAAAATGCGTAATTTAGTCGGGCAAACCACCTATACTCAATTTAAAATCTGTCATTATGCCGGATCCTAAAATTTTAATTGTTGAAGATCATGTAAAAATGGCTGATTCTATCAGTAAAGGGCTGGAAGAAAGCGGATTCCTGACCGATGTGGCTTATGATGGGTTTATTGGTCAGCGGCTGGCCAATGCCAATGAATACAACCTGATTATTCTGGACATTAACCTTCCGCAAATCAATGGATATGAATTATGCGCCAACATCAGGCAAAAAAATGCTCACACACCCATCATTATGCTCACAGCCCTGGGCAGCACCGAAGATAAATTGCTCGGATTTGACAAAGGCGCTGACGATTACATAGTCAAGCCTTTCGAATTCAGAGAATTACTGGCCAGGATAAAAGCCCTGATGAAACGCTCACAAACAGAAACCGTCAGAAATACCATTTTGCGGGTTGCCGACCTGGTGATTGATGTAGACAGCAAAACTGTTAGCAGGGGCGACAAAGCCATTGACCTCACAGCCAAGGAGTTTTCGCTGCTTGAGTATTTGGTCAGAAACAAAGGCCGCGTAATTTCGAAAGCTGATATTGCTGAAAAAATCTGGAATATCAATTTTGACACCGGCACCAATGTGATTGAAGTTTATGTAAACTTTCTGCGAAAAAAGATTGACAGAAACTTTCCTGTAAAACTGATTCACACGCATATTGGTATGGGTTATGTTTTAAAAGAAGCCGAGCAGGATGCAGATCAGAACTAAACTATCGCTTTCATTTGCCTTGCTTGTAGGAGGTATTCTTATTACCTTTTCATTCCTTATTTACACCTTATCTGCCACTTACCGAAAACAGGAATTCTCAAGCCGTTTAAAAGAACGCGCCATCAACACAGCCAAATTGCTGATTGAAGTCAAGGAAATTGACGACAACCTGCTGAGAATTATTGACAGCAGCAATTACAGTGCCCTGCTGGGCGACGAAGTTGTGGTTTTTGATTACTTCAAACGCAGCCGCATCTACATGAATGTTGACTCATCTAGCCTGAACATTACCGAAGATTTGTTATCAAAAGTCAGATCAAAAGAAGAAATAAATTTCAGACAGGGCAACCGTGAAGCTGTTGGATTGCTATACTCCAACGGATTGCGGCGGTTTGTCGTATTTTCATCTGCCGAAGACAAATATGGCATCAACAAGCTCAACAATCTGCTGCTGGTTTTGGTAATAGGGCTGATAGCTTCAATTGCACTCACTGTACTTACCGGCCTTTTCTTTTCAAAACAGGCACTAAAACCCATATCAGAAGTGGTAAAGCAGGTTTCAACCATCACTGCATCCAATTTGGGCCAGCGGGTTGACGAAGGCAACGGAAGCGATGAAATTGCCAATCTGGCCATCACCTTCAATAAAATGCTCAACCGGATTGAAATGGCATTTCAGGTACAGAAAAGTTTTGTATCAAATGCTTCTCATGAATTGCGAACACCGCTGGCTTCAATTACCAGCCAGATTGAGGTAGCCCTGATGAAAACCCGCACAGCTCCTGAATATGAAAAAGTACTCAACTCAATACTCGACGATGCCCGGGGGTTAACATCGCTTTCGAACAACCTGCTGGAAATTGCCCGTTCAGACCAGGATTTAAGTGCATTGAGCATCAATCCGGTGAGGCTCGACGAACTTTTTCTGCAAACACAGGCCGAAATTCTCAGACTGCACCCCGAATACAGTATTGAAACTTTTATCAACGATAACACAAGCGATGAAGACCAGGAGCTGGCCATCATGGGAAACGAAAATCTGCTGCGATTGATATTTGTAAACCTGGTTGACAATGCCTGCAAGTTTTCAGAAGGCAAACCCGTTACAGTAATCTTCAATTACAACCCCGATCAGGTACATATAAGGGTTTCTGACAAGGGAATCGGCATCAGTGCTGACGATTTGCCCCATATTTTCGAACAGTTTTACAGGGCTAAAAACGCCCAGACCATCAAAGGCCACGGCATAGGTTTATCGCTGATTTCAAAAATTGTTAAACTTCACAATGGCCAAATAAATATAACATCTGACGAAGGGGAAGGCACAAATGTTGATGTGTGGCTCCCTTACCAACTCACCTGAACACCCATGGAACTTATCCGTAAATACTTCCCGGAGCTTACTCCGGAACAACTTGAGCGTTTTGAAGCACTGCAGGGCCTTTACACACACTGGAACTCAGCCATCAATGTAATTTCCCGAAAAGACATTGAGCACCTTTACGAACACCATGTACTGCATTCACTCGGGATAGCAAGGGTTATAAAATTTGCCAGCGGCAGCCAGGTGCTTGACATAGGAACAGGAGGAGGATTCCCCGGCATACCATTGGCCATCATGTACCCTCAGGCTGATTTTCACCTGGTTGATTCTATTGGCAAAAAAATTAAAGTGGTGAATGAAGTAGCTGCTTCGCTAAAGCTTGACAATGTGAGCACAAGCCACAGCCGGGCTGAAGATATCACCGGAAAATACGATTTTGTGGTCAGCAGGGCCGTCACCTCCCTTCCTGAGTTTACCTCATGGGTAAAGAAAAACATTGCCAAAAAATCAATCAACCCACTGCATAATGGCATCCTGTATCTGAAAGGAGGCGATTTGACCGAAGAAATCAGGGATGCTTCAGGCAAATACCAGATTTACAGACTTGACCGCTACTTCGAAGAGCCCTTCTTTGAAACCAAATCAGTGGTGCATCTCTGGTTTTAACAATAGCCAAAAAAACATAAAACCACGCCATAAAAGAGACTGACAAATTTAAATTTGTACTTTTAGGCCTTCAATCAGACGAAACCTTATTTATTATAAACATCAAAAATCAAATAAACAATGAGTGACCAGATTCTGAGTCTTGAACCCAAAGCTGTTTGGAAACACTTTTACAGCCTTACACAAGTGCCTCGTCCTTCAAAAAAAGAAGCACGTGTTATTGAATTTATGAAAAACTTTGGCCTGTCACTTGGCCTTGAAACCATAGTTGACGAAGTTGGCAATGTGATTATCCGCAAACCTGCCACTCCCGGAATGGAAAACCGCAAAGGTGTTGTTCTGCAATCGCATCTCGATATGGTTCCGCAGAAAAACAGCGACAAAGCCCATGATTTTGAAAAAGACCCGATTGAAACCATTATTGACGGTGGATGGGTGAGAGCCAATGGCACCACCTTAGGAGCCGACAATGGTATGGGTGTTGCTGCCATCATGGCTGTTCTTGAGTCAAAAGAACTCGTACACGGCCCGGTTGAAGCCCTGTTTACCATCGACGAAGAAACCGGCATGACCGGAGCTTTTGAACTAAAGCCAGGCATTCTCAAGGGCGATATTTTACTCAACCTCGATTCAGAAGACGAAGGTGAGCTTTATATCGGTTGCGCCGGTGGTATTGACGGTAGTTTTGAATTTGACTTCAAACCGGTACCAGTTGAAAAAGACACAGTGGCATACCGCATCAGTGTAAGCGGATTAAAAGGTGGTCACTCAGGTCTTGACATTCCCCTCGGACGTGGAAATTCATGCAAAATTATTACCCGTTTGGTATATCATGGCGTTGAAAAACATGGCATGAGACTTTCCACACTTGAAGCCGGAAACATGCGCAATGCCATTCCCCGCGAAGGGTTTGCTCTGGTAACTATACCTGCTGCTGAAAAGGAAAAATTTGAAAAATGTTTCCTCAAAACAGTTGAAGAAATTAAAGCAGAACTCTCTGTAACAGAGCCGGGGCTTCAGATTGCCGCTATGGCTGCAGAAATGCCTGCCACCCTTATCGATACTGACACTCAAAACAGATTCCTTAAAGCTGCTTATGCCTGTCCTAACGGTGTAATGCGCATGAGCGACTCAGTAAACGGGCTGGTTGAGACTTCTACCAACCTTTCCATTATAAAGGTTGAAGGCAATGCCATTAAAATCAGCTGCCTGTTGAGAAGCTCAGTAAATTCTGCCAAAACTGATCTTACAGTAATGATGAGAAGTGTATTCGAACTGGCCGGTGCCAAAATTGAGTTCGACGGAGAATATCCCGGATGGAAACCCAATGCAGAATCACTGATTCTGACCACCATGCAGAATGTTTACAACAATCGCTTCGGTAAAGTACCTGAAATCAAGGCTATACACGCCGGACTTGAATGCGGTTTATTAGGAGCTGTTTATCCAAACTGGGATATGATTTCGTTTGGCCCTACCATTCGTTACCCTCATTCACCTGACGAAAAAGTAAATATTGACTCAGTTGAGAAATTCTGGATTTACCTTACTGAAACCCTGAAAAACATCCCTGCATAGTCAGATTTTACTGCTCAACATCAGCAACAGCTTACAGGTTGCTGATGTTGAGCTATTTACAAATTATTGAAAATATTGCAAAAAAATACCCCGAATATTTGTCTGTTAAAGATAAGTTCCTATCTTTGCAGTCCCAAAAAATACGACTATGAGCAAGAGAACATTTCAGCCATCACAAAGGAAAAGAAGAAACAAACATGGCTTCAGGGAGAGGATGTCAACCGCCAATGGCCGTAAGGTTCTTGCAGCACGCAGAGCTAAAGGCAGAAAAAAATTGACAGTTTCAGACGAAGGAAAGCATAAAGCTTAACCATAGCAGCTATCCGGCTGACCAAAAAATCCAGAAGGAGGTAATTCAGATTGCCTCCTTTTGTTGTATGCCCATGTGAGCACTTTTTATTTCACACAAGCTGCTGACTCATCAGCAAATTCAATTGTAACACAGTGCTAAGACTGGCTGAACCCAAAACTCAGCTGAATGACGCACGAAAGATTATTTTAACACGCCTTTCCTTTCAATATGCCAAAAAGCAGTAAATTCGCAAGCAAAAGGCAAAAACAACAAAACAGCCCATGGGCCTGATCAGATTTATCATCATTGTTTTTTTTATTTACCTGTTTTTCAGAATATTCAGCAGAATTATTCTTCCAGTACTTGTAAAATTCAGTGTAAACAGGTTTCAAAAACGCTTTTACGAACAAAATCCCCATCTGCGCCCGGAGCCTCCGCGCGAAGAAGGCGAAATTACGATTGAACATATTCCGGAAGAAAAAACCAGGACCAACGCCTCTGACCCAGGCGAATATGTTGATTACGAAGAAATTAAATAATCTAACCCCTTCCAGCAAATGAAAGATTTCAGCTTTAAGCAGTTTATTCCGCACCTTACAGCCATTGCCGTATTTCTGATTATCATCTTCAGCTATTTCAGCCCGCTGCTGGA
Source organism: Lentimicrobiaceae bacterium (assembly GCA_020636745.1). NCBI lineage: Bacteria > Pseudomonadati > Bacteroidota > Bacteroidia > Bacteroidales > Lentimicrobiaceae > Lentimicrobiaceae bacterium. The sequence continues at coordinate 26,012 of JACJXH010000004.1, forward strand.
AGGTAAAAAGCTCAGGCAATCAGATATTACCCAGTGGAAGGGTATGTCGAAAGAGATTGTTGATTACCGCGCCAAAACAGGTCAGGAGCCTCTGTGGACCAATTCGATGTTCGGTGGCATGCCGGCTTATCAGATTTCGGTTGAATACAGCGGGAATCTGATGCGGTACATTGACAAAGTAATGACGCTGGGCCTTCCCCACCCTGCCGGTCTTGTTTTCCTTTACTTCATTGGCTTTTTTATTTTGCTGATGGTGCTCAAAGTTGATCCATGGCTGGCTATTGCCGGCTCTCTGGCATTTGCATTTTCATCTTATTTCTTCATTATTCTTGAAGCCGGACATAACAGCAAGGCACACGCCATTGGCTATATGGCTCCTGTATTGGCAGGCATTATTCTTACATACCGTGGCCGTTTAATGGCCGGCAGCCTCCTTACAGCCCTGTTTCTTTCGCTTGAACTACGCGCCAACCACATGCAAATTACCTACTATCTGCTGATGGTGGTTCTGTTGCTGGGCATCATGCAGGTGGCAGAGGCTATTGCAAAAAAAACCATTCCCGCTTTTCTGAAAGCAACCGGCGTTCTTGTTGTAGCCGCATTGCTGGCGGTTGCCACCAACATTACCAATATCTGGGCCACATGGGAATATGGAAAAGAAACCATACGTGGCAAAAGCGAGCTTACACACGACAAGGATAACCGCACCTCAGGGCTGGATAAAGACTATGCCACACAATGGAGTTACGGCAAAGCTGAATCTTTTTCTCTGATGATACCTAATGTCAAAGGTGGCGGTACTGAAAGCCTGGGCAACAACGAAAAAGCCATGCAAAAAGCCGACCCTGCCTTTGCTCAAAGCATTGCCGGACAAAATCACTACTGGGGCGACCAGCCATTTACCTCCGGCCCCGTTTACGTTGGTGCCATCATGATTTTCCTGTTCATTTTAGGACTTTTTATTCTTGAAGGAAACTTACGCTGGTGGCTGTTGTCGGCAACCGTGCTTTCCATTATGCTGGCATGGGGCAAAAACTTTATGCCACTTACCGACTTCTTCCTGCACTATGTGCCGGGATACAATAAATTCAGAGCCGTTTCTATGATTCTGGTGATTGCCGAGTTAGCGATTCCCATACTTGGGATACTGGCACTGAATGAAATCATGAAAAATCCCAATATTGTCAAACAAAAATCAAAACAGTTTTATATTGCACTGGGCTTAACAGCAGGACTTGCCTTTATTTTTTACCTGCTGCCCCAAACCTTCTTTAGCTTTCTGAGTCAGGCAGAATCAGAAGCAATTGCACAACAAAGAGCATCGCTCGAAAGTGGTCAGATTGCCCAATTCAATGGAATTGTCAGCAACCTCGAAGCTGTCAGGATTTCCATTTTCAAATCAGATGCCATACGCAGTTTTGTATTTATTTTACTATCAGCCATTGTTTTATGGCTTTACGGACAGAAAAAACTAAATAAAACTGTGCTGATTGTTTCCGTTACGCTATTGATTGCTGCCGATTTGATTCCGGTAACCCACCGCTATCTGAACAGCGAAAATTTTGTATCAAAATCAAAGGTTACCAATCCATTCCAGCCCACTGAAGCAGACATGCTGATCATGAAGGATACCGATCCGGACTTCAGGGTTTTCAATATGACCGTTAATCCGTTTCAGGATGCAAGCACCTCATATTTTCATAAAAGCATTGGCGGTTATCATGGCGCCAAACTCCGCAGATACCAGGAGCTGATTGACAATCATATTGTAAAAAACAATGAAGCTGTGCTCAATATGCTGAACACAAAATACTTTATTGTTCCTGACAACCAGCGCAGGCCTACCCTGCAAATCAATATGCAGGCACTTGGGCATGCCTGGTTTGTAAATGACTTCAGAATGGTGGATAATGCTGACCAGGAAAATGAAGCACTTAACAATTTTGACCCGGCCTTTACAGCCATTATTGACAAACGGTTCAAGGCCAACCTCGACGGATTCAGACCAACAACTGACAGTACAGCCAGCATACAGCTTATTTCTTATGCACCCAACAAACTTGTGTACAAAACCTCCGCATCAGCCTCACAACTGGCTGTATTCTCTGAAATATATTATGACAAAGGCTGGAATGCATTTATTGATGGCAAACCGGCTCCATATTTCAGGGCAAATTATGTGTTGCGTTCAATGATTATTCCGGCAGGCAATCATGAGGTTGAATTCAGGTTTGAGCCGCAGGTTTACTATACCGGCGAAAAAGTATCTTTTGCAGGCTCTTTATTGCTTATCCTTCTGCTTTTGGCTTATGCAGGTTTTGAAGTGAGCAAATCGTGCAAAACCGGAAAAGCCCGGTCAACAAAAGCATAATCGGAGCCGGCATTATGCGGAAAGTATTGATTATTAGCTACTATTGGCCTCCTAGCGGAGGTGCCGGAGTTCAGCGATGGCTCAAGTTTGCCAAATATTTGCGCGAATTTGGCTGGGAACCTGTAATTTACACTCCGGAAAACCCGGAATACCCGGCCATTGACGATAGCCTGCAAAAAGACATTCCCGAAGGGCTGACAGTCATCAAAACGCCCATTTGGGAACCTTATCGTTTCTATAGCAAGTTTATCGGCGCCCGAAAAGATGAACGCATCAATGCCGGATTCCTCAGTGAAAAGAAAAAGCCCGGGTTGGCTGAACATTTCTCCATTTGGCTCAGGGGCAATTTTTTTATCCCTGATGCCCGTAAATTCTGGATTAAGCCTTCAGTAAAGTTTTTAACAGAGTACCTGAGGGCGCATCCTGTCGACGCCATTATCTCTACCGGGCCACCGCATTCCATGCATATGATTGCCCTTGGCCTGAAACAAAAAACCGGCCTCCCGTGGCTGGCCGATTTTCGCGATCCTTGGACCAATATTGACTTTTATCATGAGCTCAAACTATCAGGCCGGGCCGACAGAAAACACCACCTTCAGGAGTTAAGTGTGCTGAAAAATGCCAATGAAGTTGTGGTTATCAGTCCCTCTATGCGCACCGACTTTATTAAACTCCACAACCGACCATATAGCATCATTACCAACGGGTTTGATACTGACGACATTGGGACAGTGGCTGTAGAAACTGACAGAAAATTCTCAGTTTCGCATATCGGCACTATGGTAAAGACGCGCAATCCCGAAGCATTGTGGCTGGCACTCAAAGCCGAAGCTGAAGAAAATCAGCACTTTGCTGATGATCTGGAAATAAAACTGGCTGGCAGTGTTGACATTTCTGTTACCGAAAGTCTTGAAAAGCACGGGCTGATTTCTTTTGTCAACCGAATCAATTATCTGCCCCACAACGAGGTCATAAAATTACAGCAACAATCCCAGGTATTGCTACTGCTCATCAACGATACTCCGAATGCCAAAGTTATACTTCCGGGAAAATTCTTTGAATATATGGCAGCCCACAGGCCTATTTTATGCATTGGCCCGGCTGATGGTGATGCAGCCTCGGTTATCAGCGAAACCAAATCAGGCTTTGTTGCCGAAAAGGATGATGTTGAGGCCATCCGCCATGCCATAAAAACGCTCTATAAAGGTTTTCGTGAAGGGAAACCGGCCATTGACAGTACAGGCATTGAACAATTTTCAAGGCGCGCACTCACAGCCAGAATGGCAGGCCTGCTTCATCAGCTGGTCGGTTAACATCAATGCCCGTTTGAAGGCATCATAAAGGAATCGTTGTTAAGAATATTACCTACGAATTTTTTAATATTATATCCTCCGACAAAAATCTTATTCAGTTCGTTAAGCATATAATACTCTGTTTCCGGCAAACCCATCAATTGAAGTTTTTCGACAAGGATACCAGCTGCAATACGGCCTTCCAGCACAACTTTACCTGATATATCATCGGTAAAAAACCCTTTGCCAATCAGCAAACCCAGTGTACGGTTGCGGCTAAGGTCGTTAAGGGCCGTTAGTCCGAAGTCGCCAATACCGCAATACCTGAACATGGTTTCCTGTTTGCCTCCAAACTTCTGAAGGATGTGCCTCATCTCATTGAATGCTTTGGTAAACACCATAAAGCGAAGATTGGGCGAATCGAAATGCGCGTCTACAATCCCAATAATAATGGCATAAATATTTTTCAGGATGCTTAAAATTTCCACGCCCAACACATCGGTTGTATAATCGGTATGAATGGTGGTTGATGCAAAAACATCACGAAGCAACATAAAAATCTTTTCGTCTGCAGCACCCACCGTCATGGATGTAGGCATATGATTGATAAGTTCACGTGCAAAAGTAGGCCCTTTGAGGGTGCATACGGGGTTTGCGGTTACTTTCTGCAAATCAGCCACAATGGTTTCATTATCTTCACCAAAACCTTTGGCCAGATTCACCAGCACTGCACCAGGTTTAATAAAGTTTTGCAGTGTTCTGATATAGGATACAACGGCTACTGAGGGAATGGCCAGAAAAATAATATCAGCTGTCAGCAACACCGAATTATCGCCGGTAGCTTTCAACCTCTTGTCAAGCCTGATTTGTGGGAAATACAGCGAATTTACATGATTCAGATTAATATCCTCAATTACAGCATCTTCAACCGACAAGAGAGAGACATGAAGACTTTCCTTTTCAGCAAGAACCTGCCCCAGGGCTGTACCAATTGTTCCGGCGCCAGCGATACAAATATTTAAAGTATTCACAATAAACTGACTTTAATAAATAAACCGCAAATATAAGCCTAAATCCATTGCAGGTTTCATCTTTGGCAAGCAACTGTCCTGTACAATGCCAGATTCAACCAACAGATAAAAGGAACTTCATCCGAATTAACTAATTTCATGCAGGTTACCCCGGCACAGATTGATGCTTTAAAAAGCTTCAAATAGCTTATATTTGTAGTATGGACAAAAAAGTAAAAGTGGTTATTACCGATATAGATGGTGTGTGGACCGACGGAAAGATATATCTGAGTGAAGACGGGAACAGCCAGAAAGCATTCAGCACACAGGACAGCGTAGGAGTGGCACTGCTCAGGCTGATGAATATTCCGGTTATCATCATCACTGGTGAGGACTCTGAAATAATCAGACGCCGGGCTGATCAGCTCAAAATTGCCCATGTTTATACTGGTGTGCGCAATAAATTGCTGATTGCCCAACAGGCACTGGAAGAGCTCGGCTATTGTCTTGATGATGCTGCTTATATTGGCGATGACATAATGGATTTGCCTTTACTGAGTGCTGTCGGATGTGCTGCTGTTCCGGCAAATGCACCCGAATATCTGAAAAGCAGAGTTAACAACACCCTGAACAGAAGCAGCGGAGATGGAGTTTTCAGAGAATTTTGTGAAATGATTGCCAACAAACAGGGAATCTTAGATGAAACAGTTGAGAAATACCTGCTCCGCGCAACTTCTGCGAAATATTAATCTGTAGCTTTTTAAACATCTTTACCTTTGCCTGCGAAATAGCGTATTATTTTCAGAGGTAAAGTAAACATCAAGACTGGAACGAATCAGAAAGTATGCACAATATCAACAACATAGTTTTAGTAGGTGGTGGAGGTCATTGCAAATCGGTTATCGAAAGCATTGAATCAGAAGGCAAATACAAAATTGCCGGTATTTCTGACATTGCTACCCGAAAGGGTATTTCTATATCGGGCTACCCTGTTATTTATGCTGATGAAGAGCTTGAAGCCCTTGTAAATAAAGATTTTAAGTTTTTGATCACTGTCGGACAGATTCGCAATCCACTCCCCCGCAGAATGCTATATGAAAAACTAAAATCGGCGGGTGCAGGCATGGCCACTATTCTTGACCCTACTGCAATTATTTCGCCGCGTGCAACCATTGGTGAAGGCTGTGTGATACTCAGACAAACTTTTGTCAATGCAGGTGTCGTTATCGGCGAAAATTGCATTCTGAATACCGGAGCAATTGTTGAACATGATTCCATCATTGGCAGCCATGTGCATGTTTCAACCAAAGCCATCGTCAATGGCGATTGCCATATTGGCGACAATTGCTTTATCGGCAGCGGTGCCATCATATCCAATGGCGTTTCCATCTGTGCTGACACGCTTATCGGTGCTGGCACGGTTGTTTTCAAATCCATAACGCAACCGGGAACTTATATGGGCAACCCTGCCCGAAAGATAAAATAGATCGTATGCAGCAAATAATTATCATAGCGGAAGCAGGGGTTAACCATAACGGAAGCCTTCAGCTGGCTTACGGGTTAATTGACAAAGCAGCCGAAGCTGGTGCTGATTATGTTAAATTTCAAACGTTTATTCCATCGCGGCTGGTTTCATTTCACGCGCCAAAAGCAGAATATCAGGCCAGGAACACAGACGGTCACGCAAGCAGTCAACAATCAATGCTCGAACAGCTTGCACTTACTTTTTCCGATTTTAAATCGCTTCAGCAGTACTGCCTGAAAAAAGGCATTGGATTTCTATCAACAGGTTTTGATGAAGAAAGTGTAAGATTTATTGATGGCCTTGGTGTTGATTTTCACAAGATTCCTTCCGGCGAGATTACCAATAAACCGTATCTGGAGCTAATTGGTTCACTGGGCAAACCTGTCATCGTTTCAACAGGAATGGCCACCCTTGACGAGGTAGCCGCTGCGTTGGAAATATTATACGGGCAAGGGCTTACAAAAAACATGATAACGCTGCTGCACTGCACAACCGAATATCCTGCACCAGCCTCAGAGGTGAATCTCAAAGCGATTGAAACCATGCGAAGTACATTTGATTTGCCTGCAGGCTATTCCGATCACACTGCCGGAATTTTAATACCGCTTGCAGCTGCAGCCATGGGTGCATGCATGATTGAAAAGCATTTTACTACCAGCCGGCAGCTGCCCGGCCCTGACCACAAAGCATCGCTTGAACCTGCCGAACTTACTGAAATGGTAAAAAACATCAGGCTCATTGAACAGGCACTGGGCGATGGCATCAAAAAACCAACAGCTTCAGAAATAAAAAATATTGCAGTTGCCAGAAGAAGTATCCATCTAATCAACAAGCTACCCGAAGGACACATAATTTCGCATAACGATTTGATTATGAAACGCCCAGGCACAGGCATCAGTCCGATGCAGATAGATGCCGTTATTGGCAAAACATTAAAAACCGGTCTCGACCAGGACTCGATGTTATTATGGGAACACCTCAAGTAAAAATAGCCATACTCACCAGCTCCAGAGCTGATTTTGGCATCTACCTTCCTTTGTTGCGCATTTTATCAACAGAAGAAAAAATTGGCACAGATATTATTGCTTTTGGCACGCACTTATCAGCCCGATACGGACACACACTTTCGCATATTCAGGAAGCAGGGTTCAACATTGCCTGGAGTTTTGACACAGCGCCAGCTACCGACACCCCCGGAGATATTGCCAGAAGCATGGCCGAAACTACCCGGCAATTAACAAAAGTCTGGGAAAACAGCCATTACGACCTGATATTTGCATTGGGCGATCGCTATGAGATGTTCGCCGCAGTGGCTTCTGCCCTGCCCTTCAACCTGAAAATTGCCCATATCCATGGCGGAGAAACCACGCTTGGCGCCATCGACAACGCTTTCCGGCACGCCATTACCCATATGTCGGCCTTCCATTTTACAGGTGCCGAACCTTACAGAATGAAAGTATGCCAGTTGATTGATTCAGATAAAAACGTATACAATACAGGCGCATTGGGCATCGACAACCTATCAAAAATAAAATTGATGGAGATTGATGAATTCAGGAATCAGTTTGGCATTGACCTGCTTAAACCTTCCATCCTCATCACGCTGCACCCCGAAACCATCGGTTTTGACCAAAACCGTGACAATGCTGCTGAAATGTTAGGAGCGCTTGAAATGCTCTCTGATTTTCAGCAAATCATTACCATGCCCAATGCAGACACCTCGGGGCTAGTCATCAGGGAACTGATTGAAGCTTACAGCAAAAACAGACCGAATGTAAAAGTTGTAGAGTCTTTCGGCAGCCTTGGATACCTGAGTGCCATGAAACATTGCACCCTGATGCTGGGCAACACTTCAAGCGGCTTTATGGAAGCCTCCTTTTTTCCCAAATGGGTAATTAACCTGGGCAAAAGACAGGATGGCCGAATCAGAACCCCCAATATTACCGACACCGCATTTGACAGAAACCTGATTTCAGAAACAATCCGAAAAGTCTGCAAAACCCGGATACCTGACTTTGCACCTGTTTATGGTGACGGTCATGCAGCAGAAAAGATTTTAAAAATATTGAAAGATGAACTTGGCCTTAATTGAAAAACATACCATTGCTGACGATCTGCCTCTTAAACAGGCCCTCGAAAAGCTGAACAATGTACCCGACAATCTTACCCTGTTTGTGCTCAATAACCAGCAGCAACTGGTGGGCACATTGACCGACGGCGACGTTAGAAGAGGGCTGCTCAACGGACTCAGCCTGGATGACCAGGCAGGGCGCTTTATGTTTCATAATTTCCGTTTTCTGAGACAATTTGATTTCAGTCTGGCGCAGGTGAAAGAGTTGCGCGAAAAACGCATTAAAATGGTGCCGGTGCTGGATGAAAACCACCGGATTGTGCGGCTGGCCGACCTGAACGGATCCCGATCGCTGCTTCCGCTCGATGCTGTGATGATGGCTGGTGGTAAAGGCGAACGCTTGCGCCCTCTCACCGAAAACACGCCCAAACCCTTACTGAAAGTGGGCGATAAACCCATTCTTGAACACAATATTGACCACCTGGCAAGCTTTGGAATCGAACGTTTCTTTATCGCAGTCAACTATCTGGGCGACATGATCAAAGACTACTTCGGCGACGGCTCATCAAAAGGCATACAAATTGAATACATCAATGAAAACCGCCCCCTCGGAACACTGGGTGCAGTTTCAACTGTTGAAAATTTTGCTTACAACAACCTGCTGGTCATGAATGCCGATATATTGTCGGACATCAACATCGAAGATTTTTATAACGATTTTGAGCAACAAAACGCCATGATGTCGGTAGCTTCGGTACCTTATAAAGTAAATATGCCCTTTGCCGTACTTGAAACACAGCAAAACAGGGTGCTTTCGTTTCGCGAAAAACCGCAATACACATACTATACCAATGCAGGTATTTATCTGATGCGCCGCTCGCTTATCAAGCGTATACCCCTCGAAACCATGTATCACGCCACCGATTTAATGGATAACCTGCTCTCCAATGGCGAAGGTCTTGTTCAATATCCCATACATGGCGTGTGGATGGACATTGGCCGAAAAGAAGATTTTGAAAAAGCACAGGAAGAAATCAAACACATTCGTTTTTTATGAAAACACTCTTTCTGATTCCGGCCCGTGGAGGTTCAAAAGGCATCCCTGAAAAAAATATCAGGCTGTTTGCCGGAAAGCCCCTGATATTGCACACGCTTGAACTGGCCCGTCAATTTGCAGATGATAAAGACATTTGCATTTCAACTGACGATCAGAAAATTGCAGATACAGTAGCTCAGGCTGGATATAAGATTCCGTTTCTGAGGCCTGCCTCGCTGGCATCCGACACCTCCGGGATGCACGAAGTCATGCTTCACGCGCTTGATTTTTATGCTCAGCGCGGGCAGCACTTCGACAACCTGGTTTTGCTGCAGCCTACTTCCCCTTTCAGGCAAACGTCACATTTAAAAGAAGCGCTGAACATCTGGTCAGAAGAAACAGATATGATAGTTTCGGTTAAAATGACTGAAGCCAATCCTTATTATGTACTGTTTGAAGAAAATGAAGCGGGATTTCTTCGCAAATCAAAAGAAGCGCTGTTTGAAAGAAGACAAGACTGTCCGAACGTATGGCAGTTGAACGGCGCCATCTACATCATTCAAACAAAATCACTCAGAAACAGCAAAATGGCTGACTTCAAAAAGATTAAAAAGTTTGAAATGGATGCGCTTCACTCACTTGACCTCGACACTGAGCTGGATTGGCTGATAGCTGAAACCATCAACCAGAAGTATCACATTATAACCCCTGAATAAACGAAAGCACTCTTTCTGTTGCCTTTCCATCGATGGATGATGCATACTTTTGAATAAATAACCGGCAAGCTTCAGCATCAGGATAAAGCTCTCCGGAGAGAACGCCCGCTGAAACTGATTCAAGTGTTTCAGCATCAATGGCCTGCCAGGCCACTCCTTCGGCCTTGTAACCCAGTAAATCTTCCTGATGATGATCGAGAATGATAAGAGGCTTGCCAAAGTAAACAGCTTCTGTGCCAACAGTTGAATAACAGGTAATCAGCAGGTCGCAGGCAGCAATCAATTCATAAAGATCCACTTTATACACAATCCTGTAATTTGTACAACCGGCTTCTTTGGCAATTGCAGCATAATAAGCTTTTGCATCACGTTCGGCGGGATGCAACTTAACAACAAGAGTAGCCTGAGGCTGGTTTTTAAAGGCCGTAAACACATCAAAGGCTGCCTGCCTGCGCAGGTTCATATCAGGAATGGGTTGTGAAGCAAACACAACAAGAGGTTTTCCCTGGCTGAAAGCTTTTCGGTAATCTTCCGATTTATGCAGCATTTTAGGAATAATATCAGTACGCATCTGCCCGGTCACCACCACTGAATCTGTTGGGTAATTCCCTTTCGAAATTAAAAAATCTCTCCAGTATTCACCCCAAACCAGCGTATAATCAGCCATCACCTGATTCAGATAATCAAGCTGGGTGTACAAATAGGCCGGTTGACCATCACCAATATTACCATGCTGGATACCAATACTTAAAGCACCATTTCTGCGGGCTGCATCCAGCATACAGCGTGTTGACGGGCTATTCTCATCAATGGCAGATATGGTATCGGGCTGATGGATTTCAAAAAAGCGGGCAAAGGCCAGGTACTTTGTGATATAAAAAGAAGCAGACGGCATTAGTTTGACAAAGGAATGAAAAATAAGCCGCTCATTGCTATTAAAATCCATAGCACCAACCACTTCAATTTTTTGCTGAAGTTCTTGCAGCATCAGCCTGCGTTTCTGCTTTAATCCACGCGACAACAGGCCTCTGAATAAAATATATTCGCCATAAATGGTTTGGGAGCGCCGCCCCAGCCCGGCAAAATAATGCAAACTCATTCTAAAACGACCATTACCAGTTGTTTTGGGCGGTTCCGTTTCGGATATAATCAGAAAATCATTTCCGGCCAAATCAAACAGTGGCGATAAATTATAATTATCAGACTTCTGCTTAAGACTGATAACATGCCGGCAACGCTGTCGGGCCGACCGATCGACCACCACATGCTTCTTTCCGGCAAGATTTGGTTTAAGAATCCAGGATATCAATACCCGTAGAAGAAAGTATATTGAGTAACTCAGCAGCGCACGGTAATTTTTCTTTGCTCTCACAGCCTTTGAGCTCACCACTTCAAGCCTGTTGCCAAAATCTCTTACTGCCTCAGCTTCATTGGCATGGCAATAGCAAACCACCCTGACACTTCCCTGCAAATAGTGCTCAACCGCCTCTTTGATAACAAACAGGGGGCGCAGCATAAAGAAAATTCTGAAACGCTGATAATGCCACAAAGGGAAATTTCCCATATCGAAATACTTTCCAATTCCTGAGTCTTCAATGGTTAAATCACCAAAGGCAAGAATGGCATTCAATAACTTTTGCCCTGCAGCAACAGAAATGCCTGAAGGTAAAGACAGCACCTGCGCATCGGGCAAACCAGCCGGAAGCATATCAGGCGACTTTAGCACAACAAGACAATCGTTGTCAAGCAGGCGTTGCTTCAGCTGCCCCTTCTCGCTTTCGCTAAGTTGACGAAAAATCAGGACTGTTTCCATTTCCTATGAATATAAGTTTGAATTTCAGACCTGTATAAAAAAATCATCCCTCCAAACGCTGCAAAGGTAACCAGACTTGCAGAGATAAAAGGATTCAGGTCAAAATGAACCCTGATAATATCAAGAACAGCGGTTAAGGCTACAATAAGAACAGGAAATACGAGGGTTTTGGTAATATTCCAATGGATTTGAACAATGCGTTTCTGATAAATATAGATGCCGGCAACCATTATCAAATCGGCAGTCAGTCCGGCTGCTATTGCACCAAAATATTTAAATTCGGGAATCAGCAGGTAATTCAACACAATATTCAGCAGCATAGCACCTGTGTTCAGGTAAAGGAATATCTGCGTTTTTTTCAGATAATAAGAAGGATAGGAAAAAACGATAAACTGTGTACGCAGGATGCTTCTCATATAAACAAGAGCCACCAGACCCAGGGCCTGCTTTACATCAGTTACATAAAAAAAATGCAGATAAAGCATGGTAGGCAAGATGGCTGCAACAATAATGGCCATGCTTTGCATCAGCAAAATATTGCAAAATTGCCTGATTTCGTCCTGGTGCTTATCAATTCCCAGTTTCATCACCCTGAATACTTCAGGCTGGTTAGCTCCCTGCAATCCCTGCAGCACAATGGCAATTCCGGCAGCAAAAGTCACAGCGGTATTGTAAATACCCAAATCAGCCGGAAAGCGCTCAAGCATATACCTGTCGGCATAGGTCAACACCCAAACAATAACACTGTATTGTGTAAGAGGCATCGCAAAGCGGTTGATTTCGCGCATCATTTTGCGGTCGAAGCCAAAACCCGATTTGGTGTAAATGGCCACAAGAATCAACACGGAAACAATGGCTGTTCCGATGGCGCTTCCATTGATATAGCCAATAAAGGACATATCAAAATAAAAAAGGCCAATTAACTGAAATCCTGTTCTGAACACCCCCAGCCCCATACTGACGAGAATAAAACTCAGCACTTTTTTTTCATTCCTGAAAAGGGCTGCAGCGGTAATATTGATAGCCCGTCCGAGGCCTGTAACAATACAGGCAAAACCGTAATCAGGAAAATGCTGTAGCTGAGGCTGTTTGAATAAAAGGCCAATATAATCTTTCAGCAACCAGGCAATCAGAGCAATGAGCGCCCCCCTGAACAAAATGGAGGAGAAAATCCCTGAAACCATTTTGTGGTAAGCAGGGCTATCAGGCTCATAATCATAATAAAACCGGGCAATGGCATTTCCCATGGCAAAGAGGGCAATGGCAAACACCAGCGATGTAAAGAGTTCTGTAATAGCCAGATGTGAAAAATCAACAGCACCCAGCAGGTCTTTTCCTTCATAAACCGGCTGAATAAGCACCTGAAGTACAGGCGAAAACGCTGCTGCAGCCGTATAAATAAATGATAACCGAAGATGTTCCTTAAGATTAGCGCTCTTCATTTACAGATGAAGTTGGGGTGCAAAGATAACTGTATCTGCTGGATTGGCTTATACTCATGGCTGTGTATAATTTTTACGGGCCACCGATATGCTTGCATTCAACTCAAAACCAATCAGAATGATAATCGCATTAAAATAAATCCACATCATAAACACAATCAATGTTCCGATGGATCCATACAAAGAGTTGTATTTTGAGAAGTTATTCACATAAAAGTTAAAGCCAACCGAAGTAGCAATAAAAAGTAAAGTAGTTATGGTAGAGCCCAACGAAATAAACCTGAACCTTTGTTTGCCGCTGGGCGCATAATAAAAGAGAAAGGAAAAGGCAAAAAACAACAAAGCCAGTGTAATGATCCACTTACCAATACCAATAATAAAAATGGTGAGCCCATCGGTAAGCAGCCCTTTATTTACCAGCCAGTTAAGCGACAAGGGCCCGAATGTAATCAAGGCAATGGCCACAATAACGAGCACCGAAAGAATCAACACCAAAGCAATGGAAACCAGGCGCTGTTTAAAAGCAGTCCGGGTTTCGATGGCATGATAGGTTTGATTAAAGGCTTCAATCAGGCTATTGATGCTGTTGGTTGCAAAATACATAGCCAGCAGAAAACCAAAAGAGAGCAAACTGCCACGCGGCCGTTTAACAATATCAAAAAGAGTCTCTTCCACCATATCGTAGGCCTGGGTTGGAATAAAATCTTTCAGTAAATCGAGCAGGCTATCCTGAAAATTCTCGATGGGGATATAGGGAATCAGGGTAAAAAAGAAGATAATGGCAGGAAAAATGGCCAGAAAAGTATTAAAAGAGAGCGCTGCAGCACGGTTGGTAATAGACCCTTTGCGCATACCTTTGATAAAAAAAACGGCGACATCAAACAGCGGAACACCATCAAAACCGGGCAACACCAGGCGTTTCGACCAGATTAAAATAATTCTGACCGGTCGGCTTTCCAAAACGCCTGCATAAATACGCAGCGCTGTGGCAATCAAACGATCCCGGTATTTTTTTATCATTGGCTAATTCAATATGCTTTCAGACTAAGGTCAAGGCTTTTGATGTGATGGGTAAGTGCACCAACTGAAATATAGTCAACACCAGTTTCGGCATATGCCCGGATTGTGTCCAGCGTAATACCACCGGAGGCTTCTGTTTCATAACGGTTGTTAATCATTTCAACGGCTTTTTGCAGATTTTCAGGCGTAAAGTTGTCGAGCATGATTCGCTGTACCCCTCCGTGATGGATAACCTGCTGAAGTTCATCAAAGTTACGGACTTCTATCTCAATTTTTAAAGAACGGCCATGTTCTTTCAAGTAGGCATTGGCCGAATCAATGGCCCGTGAAATGCCGCCTGCAAAATCCACATGGTTATCCTTTATCATCATCATATCATAAAGCCCCATGCGGTGGTTGCTGCCGCCACCGGCCCTGACAGCATATTTCTCAAATTCGCGCAGCAAAGGAGTTGTTTTTCGTGTATCAAGTACCCTTGTACTGAGGCCTGCCAACTTTTCAACATAAACAGCTGTAGTTGTGGCAATCCCACTCATGCGTTGCATAAAGTTCAGCACCAGCCGTTCAGCCATCAGAATGGACGCCGACGAGCCTTCAACAGTAAAAGCCACATCGCCGGTATTGACTTTGTCACCGTCGTGAAGCAGAGGAATGAAGCGAAGGGTTTCGTCAACCTTTTTGAATATTTTTTCAGCAACCTGCATTCCGGCAAGCACGCCGGATTGTTTTACAATCAATCGGGCACGTCCCTGCACATGGCCGGGAATTACCGAACGTGTAGTATGGTCGCCATCGCCGATATCTTCTGTCAGCGCTTGTTCAATTATTTCATCAATGGTCATGCAATAAAGCGGTTGGAGTGTTTATCAATCGTCTTCCGATTCAAACTTCAGCTGATGTATCAGTTGCTGCCCCGACATCACCTTTACCAGAAAATAAGCCCTGAACTGTGTAGCTCCGCTTTTGTAAGTACCAATAGCAAAGTGTGAACCATCATTCGATTTTCCATTGTGGTTCAGGGTAAAGGAGGAAGGAGGATATTTCGAAAAAAAGCTTTTAACAATCATTTCGGCCTGCGCCTTGCTGTATGTCCCCTCGTTGCCGGGAGTGGTCAAATCAATGGTATTATTAAAATAACTGCTGAGATCCTTGGCATTGGCAGTTTTAATGGCAGCCGCTATCCTGGAGTTTACATCCTGGCCAAAAACAGTGCCCGAACATGCACCTGCCAACAGAAGTAACACAAATGATATCAACCTGTAATGTACTGCGTTTTTCATTTTTATCATATTTTTAGTCACAAACAAACCTGCTTCAATGGCAATGATTTGATTCTTAACTTATTTAAAAATATCAAAAACCGAACCAAATATAGTGATAATATGCCTGAGGGCACCTTTATTATAACAAAAAAGGTCTTTTACCTTTCAATTATGAAGCAATAGCGGGCATTTTTAACACGAAAATAAAGTAAAAACAAATTCAGGAATTCAAATTAATCCAATAACCAGTTTCATTTACCAAGCTTAGATGAAGGCATTAACCACCTGAACATAAGACATTAAGGATTTTTCAGCTCAATTTATCAGGCTCCGGTATAATTACCACCGGATATGCATCTCTGAAAAAAAGCAAGTAGTTCGGGTTGAAGGCATAATTAGGTAAATTTGCAATTTTATAACAATTATGAAGATAACTCTACTGGTAATAGGCAAAACTGATGAGGAATACCTGAACAAAGGCATCAGCATTTACACCAGCCGCTTATCGCATTACATTAAATTCGGGATGGTTGAAATTCTGCCTCCGCGCAATTTCAGGCAGTTAAACCCACAGCAGCTGAAAGAGGCCGAAGGTAAATTGCTACTTCGTTATTTCGAAGATTCTGACCATGTTATTTTGCTCGACGAACAAGGAAAGCTTCCCACATCTGTTGAATTCTCAGGCATACTGCAAAAGCACATGAATGCTGGCGTCAGACATCTGATGTTTGTGGTAGGAGGTGCTTTTGGCTTTTCAGATGAAGTATATCAGGCCGCAAAAAGTAAACTGTCGCTCTCTCCCATGACCTTTTCTCATCAGATGGTCAGGCTGTTTTTTACCGAACAACTCTACCGTGCGTTTACTATTCTGAGAAATGAACCATACCACAACAATTAATTCATCAACCCATCTTTTATGAAATCAATCGTATTTGCAACCAATAATCAACATAAAACTGAAGAGATTCAGGCCATTCTCGGAAATGATTTTAACATCATCACACTCAAGGAAATCGGCTGTACCGAAGAAATCCCGGAAACCAGCCTGACCATCGAGGGCAATGCCTCACAAAAATCGAGGTATGTATCAGAGAAATACCTTGTTGATTGTTTTGCAGATGATACCGGTCTGGAAGTAGAGGCGCTGAATGGACAACCTGGCGTAAATTCTGCCCGCTATGCCGGTCCGGGCCACGATTTTGAGGCCAATGTTACCAAACTGCTGACTGAACTCAACGGACAACTCAACAGAAAAGCAAGGTTTAAGACTGTTATTTCATTAGTTATGAAGGAAAAAGAAGTTTTATTCGAGGGCATTATCTCCGGAATTATCATACATGAGCGCCGGGGCGAAGGCGGCTTTGGATATGATCCTGTATTTGTTCCTGACGGATACAACCAAACCTTTGCTGAAATGCCTGCAAGTGTAAAAAATGCCATCAGCCACCGGGCACTGGCCACAAAAAAACTGATTGATTACCTGAAAGAACACTATACTGAATAAAAAAAAGCCGGTTAAACCGGCTTTTTTTTCAATGGATTATTTCGAAGTCTTTACCTTCGTAACTGTTTTATTCTCATACACATAAACGTACTTACCGTCTATGGACAATGTAGTGGTAGCCCCTTTGCGTGCGTTAAACTGAAGATAAGTGTTGGTATTGAGGTCAAACGCTGCAATATCAGCTCCTTCCGTTTTCATTATCACAATATTTTCAAATTTGTCTTCAAGTTGTGAGGTTTTATACTTACCGCTTCCAACCAAATCGCCGTTGTTCATTTTGAATGTTGACACACCTTTTTCGCCAACCACGGCAACCATATCCCTGTAAGGGAAAATAAGCTGTGCATTACCCACGCCGCCTTTGGCTACAGGAACTTCATAGAACTCGTTGCCATTAGAAATATCCATAGAGTACAAAGCCTTGCCACTTGAAACAATCACACGGTCGCCGGCATCAATCATATTGGTAATTCCCTTGCGGAAACGTTCGGAGTCCCAAACGAGCTTACCATCAGTAGTGCTGAAAGCCTGAACTCCATTAGGTTTCACATTGGGATACCAGATACGCCATTCTTCATAAATGGTAACAGAGCCATCGGCATTGTTGGTTCGTTTATAAATATATGCCTGCGCCTCAACGGCACCTCCAATTTGTAACACAATCTTATCGCCCATTACATACATATTCGGGATAGCTCTTGCATCTTTAATTTCAGGTGAAGTCCAGAGCAACTTACCCGAATTGGCATCATACTTTTTAAGATACTGATTGCGCTTGTTCGACATATCGAGAATATACAAATCGTTGCCTACCCTTACAGGATCAGCAACACCTCCGTAAACGCCAAACTTTTTGGCATTGGCCGGGCGGCCTGCAATTCCATCAGGTGTATAATCAAAAGCGGCTGACCAGACACTGGCTCCGGTTTTCAGATCATAAACCTGATAACCATTCATGCGAAGTACCACTTTATCGCCTTCAACATCCAGGTCGTACAAGAAATCGCGCGAGATAACTTTACGCTCAGCCCTGCCGATATAGGTATTTTCCCAGACAATATCTCCGTTTTTTACATTGATTTTGGCAATCTGGTTTTTAAAACCGGTAAACAGTGCGCCCAGTGAACTTGGTACAAAATTCACCGTAATCAGGTAACCTTCGGGCAGATAAACATATTTACCAACCACACCTTTAAATTTTGTGGTCGACCATCTTTCTTCTCCGGTTTGTGCTTTAATAAATACCAGCTCCTTCTTCAGCGAAATAGCAAAGCTTTGCTCTTCGGGAATGTAAACCACATTTTCTTCGTCAACATCCTGATATTTATCAGTGGACCAGAGAAAATTTCCGTTGACCATTTCAATACAGGCAATTTGATCTTTACCCAGCTTCCGGTCGAAGAGGAAAATAATATCAGACTCCCAAAACGGAATAATCTCGTCGATTTTTCCAAGTTTAGGGGCAATTTCCTTAAACCTTTTCGACCACCTGGCTTTGCCGGTTGCATTGTCAAAAACAGTAATTTCCTTATCAGAAGCGGCATAGCTGTAACCCCGCTCTTCTGTTCCTGTTCCGGTGTACTGAATCTTATGATCCATTCTTGACTCCCAAACGGTGGGCATCTCATCCTGCGCGTTGGCCAGGAACGCACTGCTTATCAGTGCAAACATCAGTAAAATCTGCTTTCTCATAAAGGTGTTGTTTGTTTGATTGTTCACTTGGTTTTTTACAAATTGAAGGTATATTGAAACTTGTAACTCTTCCCTTTGGGCACTTTGAATGAAAAGCGGTACCGCTTGACAATATCTTTCAGGCGGTTTTGCTGGGGAATGCCATTTACCCCGTCGTTCACAACAAAAACGGTGGCAATCACACCTTTTTCGCGCAGGGTAATATCAAATACATATTCACCCTGTATGCCGCTTTCGGCAATTTGCCTGTACAAATCACATTTAGGAGTAACCAATGCCGAGTCAAGCTCAGCTATCGCTTTGGTCACAATATGGTCGCGGTATTCAACCAGTTGTTTCTTTTGCCCGAAGGTGGCTAATGCCAACATTATCAGAACAATTGTCAATCCTTGTTTCATTCCTTTTGCTTGTGTTTTGATTAACTGAACTTTAAATGTATTTATACTATGCTCATTGCTGTTCGTCCTGAGGAATATTCCACAGCAGCAACTGATTGCCAAACGTGGCCAGAATCGATTTGTCACCGGGCATAAATTCAATAAATACTCTGCCATCAGATGGAAATTCGAGTTTGCGGATACCTTCCATCAAGCGGGAGCCCATTTCAAACCGATGCAAAACCACACCCGTTTCAAAGTCGTGCACTCTTAATTCAGGAAACTTTCCCCAGCTCACTACGCCCATTAACCGCCCGTTGTGACTCATACGAAAATCAGGTTCAAAATTTGAATTGGAAGGAAAAACTGTGCGCGTAGGTTCCAGAGTTGCTCCATCAATTACGCTGATAAAATTCTGTCGTCCCGACACGGCTGTTGTGGCTTTTGTATGCGGTATATTGAGGCAAAAAATAAACCTGCCATCGGATGACCATTCGAGCCGGTATATATTATCATAATATTCATTGATTGTCGTCACTTTCGAAAAACCGGCAGCCCTGTAAACTGTTACCACCTGCTTGTATTTTTGAGTGAATTTGCGGCCTTTCTTGTTCTTTCTGAATTGCGGATCACTGTTTAGAAAATCATCGCCCGGCCTTTCTGAAACTGCGATATATTGTCCGTCAGGACTCATGGCAAGGCTATTGGTTGCGTTGCCGGGAATGTTCATTGTCCGATCTTTTTGCCTGCTCCCCAAATTCCAAAATTCCAAAGCATTACCATTCAAAGCAACGGCATACTTTTCATCTGGCGAAATCTTTACATCATGGTATTTTTCAAGACGCAACACACGCTGGCCGGATTGCGCATCCACAATCTCAAAATTGACTTCCCTGTCTTTGTTTTTGGCAAAATCGAGATAAAAAAGCTGCTGAAGCAACAAATACCGGCCTGCGGCCGACCAGCTAACCCGCGAGCCGGCATACCAGTTACCAACATCAAATTGCTTGATTACCTTTCGGTTACTGATATCAAAAACAGAAAGTGGAAAGCTCTGAGTGCCGGCTATAGCCATAAATTGCATATCGGGCGACATCGCCATTCCCGATTGAATATACAGATCATCGGAAGCATGAAACTTTTCATATTCGGCATTAATAGTCTGTCCGTCGGCCACCATCCCTGAAGAAATACAGGCTATCAGAATCAAACCTGAAATTGTTTTTGGCAGATAATTTCTCATGTTAGAAGTATTGAAGGATTGGCAAATTTTCAACATGCTTTAAACACATAAATTTACGTCAATGTTTATGCTTTGATACCGGGCATCAGGTATGCTACCCGCGTTTCGACAGCCCCAAAAGGCAACATTTCAGCCATTCATATGCACACTTTTTTAATACATCTACTTCAGATTACCAAAAACTACTACGCTATATCACTAATTATCTTCACGTTACAACAAAGCCCATCATTCGCCCTCAAAAACCCTTATAAACCTACATTTTTCATGTGTACAAATTGCCGCAAAAAAAAATACGTATTTATAGGTATATAAATCATTAAGGTTAGGTAGGTGAAAAATGCCATTAAAACCAGAAAACGACGTAATTCCATAGTGTAAAGAATCCGGTTTTCATACCCGTAAGGAAAAAAAACAATGTTTACCGGCACAAACGTCAGTGCCGGGTAATATTAAACAGCAATCAAACCGCCATTAATTTGTTAAAAATAAGCCTCGTTTTTTTGAAGCATGAGAAAAATATAAGCCATACTTTTGCAGGAAGATGAAAGCCTTACGCCCCGGAATAGCTCTTCTGTTATGTGGATTATTTATTTATAATTCCATGGGATATCTGCTTGTATATTCTGCCATGCTATCTGTGCGGAAACAACAGGCCTTTGCTGAAATCCGCCAACTTCAAAAACAGCCAGTCATAGCCATCACACTGGCAAGAACAGATAAAAGCAAACTGGAGAGCAAAAAAAACAGACTTGAAATCAAGCTTAACGGTTGCATGTATGATGTGGTAAGAACAGAGACTTCGGGCGATAACATCATTTATTACTGCGTCAGAGATATCAGGGAAGAGCACTTGATACATCAGATGAATCTGTTGAGTAAAAATAACAGCGGCAGCAATCCCCTGCAAAAATCAGCCAGTTTGATTATTGATCAGGTTATCAAAACAGCGCTCATCAGCACGGCCCTTCATTTCGGCCGGTTCTCCACTATCATCAGATATCACACCAGGCTTATACCCACTTACTTCTCTCCGGTAATGGCCATTCCTGCCCCACCGCCCCAGTGTTTACCCGCATAATTTTTTCCTGAAACTGTAAATCCTTCCATCAGAAAGATTTGCATCAGCCATTTTCCTAATGGGGCGCTTCTGTTCCATTCATTATGTCATGTAAACTCATTTACCATGAAAAAAAACTTCATTTACTTTTTACTGCTTTTCATTTCATTCAATCTGAGCGCGCAGCAGGTGTATGTGCTCAACCGATCGACATTGCAACCAGTAAGCAACTGCCTGATTTTCAATGCAAATAAAACAATATCAGTTACCACCAACAACAGCGGGGCTGCCAGTCTTTCGGCCTTTGGCAAGTCTGATTCTATTTTTTTCAAACACTTATCGTTTCAGCCATACAAAGCTACATTACAGGAACTTTCTGCAAGCAGCTACAAAGTATTTCTGACTGAAACAGTGATTAACCTGGAAGAAGTTGTTTTTTCAGCCAATAAAGTTGAAGAGAACTACAGGGATATACCCATGAAAATAGACATCATCAGGGCCTCCTCCATTCAGTTTGACAATCCGCAAACATCAGCCGATATGCTTCAGCAATCGGGTAAGGTATTTGTACAACAAAGCCAGCTGGGAGGCGGCAGCCCGGTTATCAGAGGCATGGAAACCAACCGTGTATTGATTGTGGTTGACGGTGTACGGTTAAACAACGCCATTTACAGGGCCGGTCATTTACAAAATGTAATTACAGTTGATCCCAACATGCTCGAACGCGTGGAAGTGCTGCATGGGCCGGGGTCAGTCATCTATGGCAGCGATGCCATGGGCGGTGTGATGCATTTTTACACCAAAAATCCAATACTGGCCTCCAATGGCAAAGCGTATACTTCAGGTAGCGCATTTGCCCGATATTCTTCGGCTGCCAATGAGAAAACCGGCGGATTAACGTTGAATGCCGGCTGGAAAAAATTCGCCATTTTGCTGAGCGGCACTTTCAAGGATATCGGCGATTTACGCGAAGGAAAAAACCGCGATTCAAAATATGGCGACTGGGGCAAAAGACTTTACTATGCCGAACGCATTAACGGTGTTGATTCCATGATGGTCAACAACGACCCGCTGATTCAAAAACAATCGGGTTACACACAGTACGACATCACTGCCAGGGCTTTATGGAAGCCCAATACGGGCCATACTGTCAGCCTGAACCTTCAGTTATCCAACTCAAGTGATATCCCCCGCTACGACAGGCTCACCGAGATGCCGGGCGGAAAGCTAAAGTATGCCGAATGGTATTATGGCCCTCAAACCCGGTTACTCACCTCCTTAAAAAGCGAATGGCTTCATGAAACAAAAATGTATGACAATGCAGCCGTCATGGTTTCGTATCAGAATATCAGTGAAGACAGGGTTAGCCGCGGCTTTGGAAAATCAAAAAAGAAGCACCAGGAAGAAACAGTTGATATTGTTGCGTTTAATGCTGACATGATGAAAGAAATCTTCAGAAATTCAGAATTACGGTATGGCGTTGAGGCCAATGTAAACATGGTTGGCTCAAAGGCGTACAATGAAAATATCAAGACCAGTGAAATTACCAATGATGTGGCAACCCGTTATCCTGACGACAAAAACCGCATGACCACGCTGGCCGCCTATGCCTCCAACAACTGGGAAATCAACAAAAAAGTGATCTTCTCGCAGGGCCTCCGGCTGAGCAATGTTTCGCTGCTGGCATCCTATACTCCGGAAATGCTTGAAATAACCCAATTCCCATACTCCGATGATATGACCCAGAACAATACCGCTTTTAACGGAAGCCTGGGATTGGTGGTAATGCCGGAGAAAGGCTGGAGGTTGTCAGCCAACCTGTCGAGTGGGTTCAGGGCGCCGAATATTGATGACGTTTCCAAATTAAACGACTCTAACAGTTCCGACCAGTTGCTGTTTGTGCCCAATCCCGGTTTAAAACCCGAATATTCATACAATGCCGAACTAACCATTGAAAAAACCTTTAACCAGCAAGTGCAGGTGGGCCTGACCGGTTTTTACACCCTGCTCGACAATGCATTTGTAGCCCGCCCGTTCCTGTATAATGGTCAGGATTCAGTGGTGTTTGACGGAACACTATGCGGGGTTCAGGCACTTCAGAATGCCGGCGAGGCATACATCTACGGCCTCGAAGCCAGCATTGATGCATCCATAACTCATTATCTGTCGTTTTCCAGTTATCTGACCTATACTTACGGACGTGTTAAAAATGAGGACGTTCCCCTTGATCACATCCCTCCGGTATTTGGCATGACCTCTGTAAAACTCGACATCAAAAAATTCACAGGAGAATTTTACGCCAGGTACAATGGCTGGAAACGCATTAAAGATTACAGCCCGGGCGGAGAAGACAACGAAAATTACGCTACAGCCGACGGAATGCCATCATGGGTCACTTTAAACCTGCGTGCTTCGTATCAGGTTAACCGATACCTGAATGTGCAGGCCGGTATTGAAAACATCCTTGACACCCATTATCGTCTTTTTGCCAGCGGAATCAGCGCCCCGGGACGAAATGTAAGCCTGACACTCAGAAGCAACTTCTAAAAGCAGCTTCCTTAAGTCACAATAAAAACAGCCGGCATCCATTTAAAATGCCGGCTGTTTTTTTATATAACAAACTCATCATCACCAATTAAGCATTGATTTTATGGCAGATTATTATTATCTTTACGAAAATGCCGGTTCACAGCATTACGGCAACATTTACTTTTGTTAACAATGACAGGCAAACCCAACACCATGGAAAATCAGACACCCCCCGGAATTAAAAAGCGCAATCTGAAAGTAACGTTCATTTTCGCCGCAATCGGATGTTTGCTTATGGCATCAGGAATGATCGTTGGTATTTCTGACAATCCCCCAGGCATATTTCTAAGCTTTGCCGGATTAATCTTTCTTATTCTGGCAATAGTACATCCATGGAGGAATATTCGCAATTACCAGATTCTGCTCATTAGCGGCGCCATCGGATTTCCATTTACGGCAGTACTTCACAATGCCTTTGAAGCAGCAGGTCAGTATTTTGCTGAGATTTCAATACTTTCAGGCATATTTAACGGGATTGGAGCCTTTTTCTTTCTGGTCGCTATATTTCTTTGTCCGGTAATGATACTGACAGGATTGACAGGCATTGTTTACCTTGCTGTAAAAAAAAGGACATTAAAAAAACAGGCCGCAAATCATATTGGGGAGCAATAGCAGTAACAGCAAATGAAATCTGACAAAAACACAACAGGACTGCCGAACAAACGACAGTCCTGCTGAAGAATAAAGTCAGATGATTTCTTATTTATTGCCGCGTTGCAATACTTCATCAATCATACCATAATCTTTGGCTTCCTGAGCAGTCATCCAGTAATCACGATCAGAATCCTTTTCAATTTTTTTAAAGTTCTGTTTTGAATGCTGGGCAATTATGTCGTACAGTTCTTTTTTGAGTTTAAGAATTTCGCGGGTGGTAATTTCAATATCAGATGCCTGCCCCTGCGCGCCACCCATTGGCTGATGGATAAGAATGCGTGAATGTTTAAGGGCGGTACGCTTGCCTTCGGCACCGGCACAAAGCAGTACAGCTCCCATCGAAGCCGCCATACCAGTACAGATAGTTGCTACATCGGGGGCAATGTATTGCATTGTATCATAAATACCTAATCCGGCATAAACTGAACCACCGGGAGTATTCAGGTAAATCTGTATATCTTTTTTGGGATCAACTGACTCAAGAAAAAGCAGCTGCGCCTGGATAATATTGGCTACATAATCGTCAATGGGCACGCCAAGAAAAATAATCCTGTCCATCATCAGACGCGAAAAAACGTCCATGGTGGCTATATTTAACTGACGCTCTTCGATAATGGTCGGAGAAATATAACCGTTAACAGCCGAAGTGAATTTATCAAGTGTAAGGCTGCTGATGCCCCGGTGACCGGTGGCATATTTTCTGAATTCGTTTTGCATAGTTTGTCTGTTTATTTACTGTCAAATTTACAGTAATTCGGTGAATAGTCCTTTAAAAAGCAGGAATTAATTAAAAATTTAGTGTGTCGAATTTTATGCCACAATCCTGTTTTTTCCTGAAAATTATTCAAAAAAACCACGAACATCCCAATATGCCATGATATGAATTAAGCAAAGCCTTCCGGCTTTTACCATCAACTGCGTATGGTAAAGCATCATAATCCATCATAAATACCAGCTCTCCTGCCGGAAAAATATGAATAAAAAGCGGTTCAGGTAAAACACGCTATGTGTGACCAATTTTGCAACAAAAAGCAATGGCTGCAAACATGCAAACGACATTCATTATAAACAGCAACCATGTTTCAATAAATATCCGGCGTCATTTTTAACGTTACTTTCTATCCATTAGTCTATAGATGTAATAAATCAATGAAATTGCCATCAAAAGCGTTGCTATTAATGGAATACCAACTATTGTAATTTTTCCTAATTCTAAATCGTCGGGTGTCATTGCATATGTCATTGCAGCAAACATACAGCCGTTTAAAGTATTTAAAATTCTAAGTAGCCTAACGGCTGTCTTATACTGGAATTCCGCATTTTCGTGAGTAATCCTTTTTGGATAGTTGAATAGATGAGGGAATTTTTTTAGAAATGTAACGCCTACATAAATTGTCAACCCAATAAAAGGCAATATCCATAAACTCCAATTGTTATTTGTTTCTTTACCTGAGTAAATGTAAATAAATGGCAAACCAATCATAAATGCAACCGCAAATAAACCAATTGCTTCAATGATTATATCAAATAATTCTGGTTTTATAATTAGCCTTGGTCTTTCTTCGTTTCTCATATATTTCAGCCTTGTTGTCAATTGTCGAAAGTTGAACTGAAAAAATATTTCAGGTCAGCGGATGACAGTCAGCCCAACACCAAATTCAAGTCGTGCAATAAATTTCAAGCAGATAATCCAGATCTCATACAAGTTTTAAGCTGACTGTCAGCCAATGGCTTAAGCTCTTCAGCCCTGATTCTCAACCATTGGGCAAACAGTAGCCTCGCGATACATCGCACAGGTAGCACAAAAACCCATTTTCACAATCCAAATATCTGAAATTTACACCACACCTCAACCGGTAATTGGGCTTATTGCCGGACAGGCAGAAAAGTTTCCGGCGGCCAGTATTTGTTCATAAACGTATTTGGATAACAAAACAGAGTTTAAAAGGCATTTAAAGCAGTTTTAAAGCCTCTTTAAAAGTGATTCAAATCCATTCAATCTTTGTTGAGCTTGTGCTGCTCTTTTTCATAATACAAGTTTAATGGTTTTTGTCTAATTTTAAACTGTACTATTTTTTGGGGTACTTACATTAATAATTTGTGCTTGCGTGTGCAGGGCTACTACTGCGAAAAACAGGCAAATTGTTTTTCTAAATGTTTTCATGATACCGATTGGGTTTAAGTTTATAAAAATTTCAGCGTTTTATTATGTTCGCTGAATAAACTGATTCGTTGATATATACTGTTAAAACATAGAATCCTGGCAACAGGTGTGAAACATCAAGGCCGAAAGTACTCTTGCCAATGTTGATTTTGTTGCAGCTAATATTCCTGCCAGACAATTCTGTAATCCTAAAATCATACAGACCGTCTGTGATTGTTGTATTAAACCTCCCTACCACCATATTATTAGAAGGGTTGGGAGAAATACTAAGTACCTTATTTGGTTTAGAGATATTTATGTCTTTCACACTTGTAACAGTTGGTTCAATACTCCTGTATATAAAGTGTGAATTGGATTCCATCAATGCATAAACATAATCGTCATTGTCTGATTCTATTCCTCCAATTGGATAATATGGCAATCCATTATTTTCAAAATGAAAACTTAATCCATAGTCTGTCGAAACCAGAATCCCGTCAGGCCAGGCAGTCCCTGCATAGATATGCCCTGCTGAATTTAAGGCAAGGCCGTTTATGTTCGGCCCGGCAAGGCACTCAACAATCTGACCAGGATCGTCGTGATAAATGGCATAAATTCCGCCGGTTCCGTCATAGCCACCCCTTACCCCAATAATCAGATCACCCTGCTCATTGTATTCAAGGTTTTCAACCATACGGTTAAACAACCCCAGGAACTCCCAATCAGCACCTCCGCTGGTTGACTTGTATAATCCTCCCATATCAGGTAAATAGCACCCTAACCCAATACAAATGTCACCATTGGGGGCAAAGACAATATCTGCAACAAATTCACTGGTATGGTTTTCGGTTGAAAAAACCACCTCCCAATCCAAGCCTCCATTTTCAGATTTTAGCAACATAGCACCATTGGAAGCCCATTCACTTACAAAAAGGGTATCGTTACCTTGTGCAACAATTTTTACTTTACCCCCATAATCAGGCATGGTAAACGATTGCCAGGTTTGTCCGTTATCAGAAGATTTTGTAAGATCCCAACCAGGGCCTCCTCCAAACACAAAAATCTCTCCGCTTTCATTTATTGCTATAGATGAAGGTCCATAAACGCCCATGTCAAGTACCAATTCCCATGTCTGCCCATCATCTTGAGAGCGAAATACACCATCATAAGCTGTATTTGTATTCGTTCCAACAAAAATATCGCCTTGTTGATTAACAGCAAGGCATGAAATATCAAGACTGTCAGGAAATGGTAATAATTCCCAGAAATCCTGTGACAAAACAGAATTATTTAGCAAGAAAAGTTGAAACACAAAAATGATGTAAAGTTTTCTCATAGTTTTTAGCTCTTTACTTTTTCATATAGCAGCCAACGTTTGACAATATGAAACAGTTGGGTTTTCGGGCTGCGTTCGTATCCACCGAGGAAAACGCTGAGGCGAGAACCAAACCATCGCAAACCACTGAACCCCAACTGTTTTATATTGTGTGTTGGCATTTCGTTTTTTATTATTCTGTAAATTTTCAATTATCACAACCTTCTATATCTTTCTCAATATTTGAAATTGGAAGGTTTAATTCTTTTATCAATTCATAATAGTCATTCACTAGTTCACTATCAAATCCATAGAAGCTAATGATAAAATCATCCCCAGAAAATCCTTTATATTTCTTCAAATAGAAATTATTGCCTGCATGTCCAGGAAATTCTTCTCTGAATTTTGCACTTAATAATTTATGGGAGAATCTATAAATCGAATTTTTATGAATTTCATTCATAACTACCGTGCAAGAATCAACCATTTTTTTGAAAGGAGTATAATAGCTTCCTATGCTATCCTGAATCAAAACCATATTATCGCAATCCACACAATATTTTTGATAATGTATATAAAACATCTCATCACTCATGGTTGTAATAAAGATATTCTCCTCATGACCTCCCCATTCTCCGCATTCTGAAAACTTAACATTCAAGTCCATTATTTTCCTTGTCCCATGATATTGACTAGTCTCATTAGAAAAGAAATCCACATTCTCTGTAAGAGTCTTATCTTTATTGTCACATGAAAAAAGAACGATTAGAAAAAAAATGTATATATAAGTTTTCATAGGTTGTCGTTTTTAAAATGACCGCCAACGAGTAAATCCCCGCATCCTTGCGCATCCTCCCGACTTATCCGCAACCATCACTATTGCTTATTTAAATCGGTCTTTCATTACAAATATAGTATTAATTTAAATATCCAAACTATCCATCGGATTTATAATGCTTTTAATTCTTTAATTGTGTCATCTATAAAAATTTCTGATGATTTCATGCTGTATGCCCTGTCAAGCTTTGGATGTAAGACAAGTGAGGCCCGTTTTCGGGGTGGTGGGTTGCAAAAATATGCTGCAGTGTTTGGGGCGTAACCGCTTGGGCTTTCCCCGCTTTCCGGGCTATGTTATATACAACCTCCTGTACCAAATATTTTAACGAAAAATGCCGGTAAGTGCATACCCCCGCATGGGATGCGCTGCATTGAGCAGTTTAGTGAGCTTGTCGAACCATGGTCGAAATGTAGTTCAACCGGTAACCGGGGACGAAGGACGAGAACAGGGAAGCTGATAATCGCCGGGTTCCCGCTTAGGCGGAACAGGGCTTGCTCGCCGATTTAATTCCTGTTTGTTGGCCACAGTTATATTTTTTCTTTCAATGCTTTAAGCTCAATATATGCCGATTCAGTAACAGATTTATCTTTGAAATTAATTATTCCTTCTTTCCGAAGGTCTAATTATAAACTGTCTGAATTTTGGGGGTACTTACAAAATAATCAGATATATGACAAGGAATGTAAAACTGAAACCTTAACCTGACCTGAGAAATTGGCCCTGAATACCAACCGGAGTGTCAACCCCAAACATTAAATCCCCATGTAGTAATACTTTGGCAGGTCGGTAAAGTTCAACACTTACTTAAATCGCAGTCGTGAGATACTCAGGACTGCGATTTTGCTTTGTCGGCACGACCGCGTTTAAGTCTTATTTGTTGGCAACTGGTGTTCATTCATATCCGTCTGTTTGTCATTTATTTAGCTTTTAGTTTCTTGTCATTATCAATCTGCACCAACCTATCCACGAAGCACAAATTTATTTTATTTTTTTGAGCGTGGGCAACTGCGCTGCATTCACGAACACCTTTGAAAATAAAACAATTTGTGAGTAATCCTAAAACCGTCCTGAAAGGCGGTTACCCGGGCTGGCTTTGCAAGCTCTTTGACAAAGCTTTAGCTACGCTGATTTTAGCTGCGTTCGGCATAGCTCAAACAAGTTTGGCTCTGCACTCACTTAACGCAAAAATTGGTTTGTGCGTTGGCTTCCCGATAAAACGGGACAAGCTGTGTGGGCTTGCAAATGTGCTTACGACTGTGCGCTCGCTAATATCGTCCATAAATGCTCATTCCGCCTCCAAAATATTGATTTTTCAAGTGTTCATAAACTAAGTTTGTCCTTAAATCAATATCATCAGTTTGATATGTTGGATAAGGCAAAACTTCAAACAGTGTTTTGTTTACATAGTTAAAAACTGCTGCTGCTGTTACTGATTTATCAGCCCATTGGTCAACTCTTAATTTTTCCTTTTTCAATTCTTCCAATAGCTCAATCGAAATTTTCTTTATCTCGTTCTTTTCCTTTTCTTCAAGTTTTTTGCCTTGTCTAAGAATATCGAAAATTGCTTTTTGCTCATCAGTCAAACCTTCTCGTTTTGTGTCGGCTTCTTCTTCAGAATAGGAGTTTACAAGTTCAATCAGTTTTCTGAAAGTCTCTTTTATAACAACTTCGTCTTTCCCTCTATTATATTCTTCAATGATTTCCTGATAGCGTTTGTAATAATCAACTGTCAAAGGATTGCGTTCAACCATTTGTTTTAATTG
The DNA here is from genome assembly GCA_020636745.1 of Lentimicrobiaceae bacterium. NCBI lineage: Bacteria > Pseudomonadati > Bacteroidota > Bacteroidia > Bacteroidales > Lentimicrobiaceae > Lentimicrobiaceae bacterium. The sequence goes on from JACJXH010000004.1 coordinate 56,748, forward strand.
CTTTTCAATCTTGTCTTTGAGCGACTGAACAACGGTATTTTTATTTTTTGTTTTCAAAAAGTACTGCTCCAATAATTCAAAATTCAACCCACTAAGGTCAATAATTTTCTCTTCGTTGTGGCCTGGTTCGGCAACCATATTTTCAATGGATTCATCAACTACAGCTTGAATTTTTTTCATTATATCAGCAACATCTGCACTTTCTACATTGTCCTCAATTGCTGAGTAGATTACATCAATAGCATCTTTTCTTGGAGCATATTGTTTTAAAACTTTGTCAGGTTGCAGGGCTTTATATTTCTTAAAAACCTCTCTTGCCAAAACCTGAAATTTACGTTTGGTTTCATCATTGGTATAAACAGCATTTACTGCTTTTTCCATTGCAGCTAATTTGTGTAAGCCATCTGCTTTGATTAATTCCTGCAAATCAAAATTTACTTCGTCTTGCAAAAATGTTTCAGTTGACTCTAATGCTTCTTCTAATTGTTTGATTAGTTCTTCTTTTGGTTTTACTGGTGGTTCGGGTTTTTCGCCACCACCGTTTCCACCTTCATCACCGCCAGAACCATAAATTGCCAAAGCATCTAATAAGGCAGTATAAGTTTCAATATAATCCACAATCAAACCATTGTTTTTGCCTTCACTTATTCGGTTGGCTCTTGCAATGGCTTGCATTAAAGTATGCGATTTTAAAGGTTTGTCTAAATACAACGTTGATAAAGTAGGCACGTCAAAACCTGTAATCCACATTGCACAAACAATTACAAAACGAAATGGGTCGTCCTCGTCTTTAAACCTCGTTTCAAGGTCTTGGGTGTTCATTTTCTCCCGATGTGGTTCAATGTCTAAATCCCATTTCTGAAATTTCTGAATTTCATTTTGCTCTGAACTAACAACAACACAGATTTCAGTTTCCTTTATCCAATGCAGTTCTCGGCTTTTCTCCAAAAGTTCCTGGTCGCCATATTTTCCTTTGGAAACTTCATTTTCCAATTGCTCAACAGTCAGTTTCCAATGATGCGTAATTAAATCATACATCCTTACGGCTGTGAGTTTATCCAATGCGATAAACATTCCTTTGCCTTTGTAGCCACGGTTGCAGAAATGCCAAACTGCATCTTTGGCAATTGCATCTAAACGTTTCCTGGCGGTAAGTATCGGATATTCCCTTGCAAAAAGTTGTTCGATTCTGCTGCGTTGGTCGCTGTCTAAATCTTCGCTATCGGCATCTATTACGGCTCGTATCTGGTCATTGATAACAGGGTTTTTCAACCCTAAATACTCTCCTCTATTTTCGTAGTATAGTGGAACGGTTGCACCATCATCAACACTTCGTTTAAAGTCGTATCGGGAAACATAATCACCAAAAATCCGCTTGGTAATTTCATCATCTTTGAAAAGTGGTGTTCCGGTAAAGCCAATAAATGAAGCGTTTGGTAGGGCATTACGCAAATTCATTGCTAAATTTCCGCCTTGTGTTCGGTGTGCTTCGTCTGAAATGACAATGATATTATCCCGCTTGGTTATTTCTTCTTCAAAGTTGAATTTGTGAATGAGTGTAAATAAATAGCGGTGTTCCGAACTCAATAATTCTTTTAAATGCTTTCCGCTGTTGGCTTTCAATGAATCTTTTGAGCCTGATTTTATTTGCGGTACTGCACCAATTCCGCTAAACGTGCCGTAAATCTGTGTATCTAATTCATTTCGGTCGGTAACAATCAGAAAAGTATAGCAACCTGTAAATTTGTGATGTATTTTTTGGCAAAAGAAAACCATTGAGTAAGATTTTCCGCTTCCCTGCGTATGCCAAAATACACCAAGTTTTTGCTTTTCTTCCAAACTTATTTTACCCAGTTTGTAGAGTTGTTCTTTATGCTGAATGTTTTCAATGGCTTTGTTTACGCCAATAAACTGATGGTTTCGGGCAATGAGTTTTACTACTTTGCCCAATGAATTATCAAACAGAATGAAGTTTTCAAATAAATCTAAAAAGCGTTTTTTCTCGCAAACTCCTACAATTATTCTATCTAAAGCAACAATGCCTTCGTCTTCTTCGGTGATGCGTTTCCATTCGTGAAAGTGCTGATATTTGCCAGTAACGCTTCCAATGCGACTTTCAATACCGTTACTTAACATTACAAAAGCGTTGTAATAAAAGAGTTTTGGAATTACGTCTTTGTAATCGGTGAAATTATCGTTGTAGGCGTTTTCTAATTTTCGGTGTGCTGCTTTTAATTCTATGAACAGAAGCGGAGTACCATTCACAAAACCTATAATATCGGGTCTGCGTTCACGGTTGCTCTTGCCCTGAATCCACAGTTGGCGAACTGCTAAAAAGTTGTTGTTGTCGGCATTGTCAAAATCGAAAATCTTTAACGTTTTGTTCTTAACCTGTTCGCCTTTTTCGTTGATAAAGTCAACAGGAATACCGTTTCTTAATAATTGATGTTTTTCAAAATTGATTTCAGCCAATGACTTGGTGATGCTTTCTTCTGTGAGTTTTTCGTAGGCTTGGTTGTAGGCTTGCTCGGGTAAGTTGGGATTTAATTCTTTGATTTTTTCAAAGAATATTCGTTTCAATACAACTTCTTTTTTGTTCAGTCTACCTAGCGTACTGCCCTCGCCAAATGTTTCTTTGTTGTATGCAATAGCGGTATCCCAGCCCAATTGATTGTGAAATAAATCAATGGCTGTTTGTTCTATTAAATTATCTTCTGAGTATTCCCAAGTCATGATTGTAAAATTTCACTTGTTGTTACGTCTTCACCGTTTGCCAACCTCTTCACTGCATTAACTATAAGTTCAGCCCTGGTTGATAAAAAGGATTCGTAATCCGCTTTTATTTTTTTTGCTTTTTCTTCATCATTTAACCCTAAGTAATCACCAGCCTTTAGCTCCTTTATGGGAATTAAATGACTATTCAGCCGTTGAGTAACAATAGCTTCGCTCACCCACTCATAACGCTCTTTCAAATAGGTCAATGGCTCTTTTCTTCCTATTGTCCTATTCGTATTTCCTGTGATAAGTGCACAATTGAGGGCAACAGTGCTATTTAATTCGTTCTCTATGAAATAGGTATTTGCATCTTCAATTAATGCGTCAGGAAAAATATGGTGGTACTCTCTTTTATTAACATTTGTATGTGTCAAAACCGAACCGTCAGCAAAATCATACGCACCAAAATAATTGGCTACAGCCAGAATACCTCGGCCTCTTATGCTGACTCTTTTAGGCCATGCTACATTCAACAATTGCTCTTCATTTGCAAGAGGAAAACTATTTCGATTTAAAACCGGTACATCTTGCTCATTTGCTGGTTGCCCGTTCGGTTTTATAACTCCTTTAATGATGTTTAAAAGTCCGATATAATCAGCATAGGCTCTTGAAGCTGCCGAGTTTTCATATCTATCAGTAAAGAAAGATGACCACAAATACTTTTTAAGAAGAACGTTTCCTAATCCAGCTTTATCACCCATTTCAGGAATTTGAGTGTATAAAGCAGCAATTACAGCCAAAACTGCATTTGTGGGCAATCGTTCTTCATCAAAAATTCTGTGCATCTCTAAAAAAGCTGCCATTTTAGACAAACCGCCCACCATTTTATCCCAGTTCTCAACCAAGACTACTTTATTCATATCCCAAATGCCAACACGATTAGGAATTTTTTCCTGCATTAAGGCAGATGTGTTAAGAATGAGATAAGACAAATCGAAATACCTACTTACAGCAGGGTGTTCATTGTTTAGCTTGGTTTGTAGTTCATGTAGTGACGTATCTTTCAATCCTTCAATTTCAGCTACAATAATATCATATTGTGTTAAGGGTTTGCTATTGGTGTTCATGTTGATAAACACATTCAATGCTGTATCTTTGGAAGTATGGGAAGGCAATGACAAAAATGGAAGGTTGTAATGCTTCACCGTTTCACGGTAGCGATTAATCAGATTGAGGAGTTCTTGTTTTTCTTGCGTGAACTTTTCAAAAGCCTCCTCAAAGTCAGGCGCCCCCGATTTAGGTTTCTTGTTCGCTAATGCTTTTTTAATCCAATCGTCTATTTCCGCATTGATATCCTCAGGCCTGAAAAGTTCCATAGGAATGCAACCTCTTTGAAAACATTCTTGTGGCGAATCTGCCCACAGCGGCATTTTGTTGCCTTTCTTTTTTCCTATCCACCGGCTTTGGCAATACACTTTAGTTTTCACGGCCTGTTGCTGTTCTTCTTCCTCATCCAGCGGGCTGTCGCTTGTCCAAACGGTATCATATTTTTTTACATACAAGAAATATTTTTCCCATTCGTAATTATTGTGCAATGCCCTCCAAATGGCTGTAAGGCGTTGCTGACCGTCCAATAAATGCTCATTTACTTTTGGAAAAGGCTCCTTGTGCTCAGCTGTAACCAAATAGCGGGAAATAAATTGTTCCTTGTCTACTTCTAAAATCAACGTAATGCCAAGCGGCAAATCGTGCATAATTGTAGTAAGCAGACTGGATATGCGCACTTTATCCCAGGCTTCGTGCCGCTGGAAACGGGGTAGTTTTATTTCGCCAAAACGAATCTTGTTATACCAAATTTCTATTTTTCTGTCTCTTGCTTGTACACTCATGTTTTACATTTTTTTCAATTTTCCCCTAATTACATTTAAATCGCCTTCAATATTCCTCACCAATTTCTTCCCTCTCGTATGTTCAAAATCGGAATAGTCCAACTCAATTAGTTTAATGCCATACTTCGGTAATAGTTCCCTTCTTCTTTGGTCATAAAGTTTACGTTGTTCTCCTCTGCCTACGCCACTAACTGTTTGCCTTCTATCAAAGAATTTAACTTCTTCTGTATGTTGTCTTTCTTTAAACTCAATGACTAAATTTAAAGAAGGGTAATAAGCATCAACCGGCAATCTGGTTCCTGAATCACCTTTGAGAAAGTCAAAGCGATGCTGACGGTGTGCTTTTAATTTCAATACTTCATCACACAAATCAATCACATAACTTTCGTCACTTGTGCTTCTTGCTGATTTTGGTTTAATTTCCTGAACTGTCGATTTTTGAGTAGGTGTTGACTTTACCTTTGAACCAGAATTAGCTGCTACTCCACCAACAATTTTGGCCACACTTAAAAACTGTTCAACTGTGTACCCATCTCTAAAGCCATAATCACTGGCGTAAAAACCAATCTTCCGTATTTTATCACGGATGCTTTTTTGCTTAGTTGGCTCCGCCTTTAGCTTTTCTTTTATCAACCTGATAATTTCTTCTGCTTCAACTTTACTAAATTCTGGTTTACTTTTCATAAGTACACTTCTATTTGACCGTTCATTAATTTGGGTAATAATATATCTCGTGCCTCTCGGAGTTTGGTATTTTGTTTTGCCAACACGAAAATTAGTTTCATCAGGCTTTCAACCTTTGAATTAAAATCTTCAATTACATTTTCAGAAGGCCAAAGAATTCGTAATGATTTTAAACTTTCTTGATTAATACCAGGTTGAGCAGCATTGGCGTTTAGCTGCTGCATTTTGTCGAAGTAAAGTTTTTGATAAAGTGTGAAAAACAAATAATTTTGATACAATTCATTTTTACTTCTCAATAAAAAAACGTGTTCATTTACGCAACATTTTTCGTGAGGAAAATCATCTTGAAACAATGTTGTTTTTCCAATGTATGCACCGTCTTTGTATATCAGAATGTCTTTATTTTCAATTTTTCCACGATTCATACTTTCAAAAAATGCTTCGGTAATGAGTTTTTCACTTTGATAATTGTACTTACCCAAACCAATCACATTTTCTGCCCCAACACTTGCTATACCCTCTTTTAAATCTTTGTCAATTCCACCCTTAGGTCTTGAACCAGATTCTAATTTCCAATAAATATCACCGATAGTTTTAATTGCCCATCCATTTGGTAAATTCTGCGGTTCTTTATCTCCGAACTGAAATTCTCCAAACTCAATTTTGTAATGCAGTTGTGCCTTCTCCTCCAGCAACTTTATCCGCTTCAAATTATTCTCTAACAAATCATCATAAGCCGATAAAATGGAAGCGATTTTGCGTTGGGTTGGGAGTGGGGGGAGATTGAATGAATAATCACGAACTGCTTTTAATCCTAGGTTCTTAATAGTTGAACCTGTTGCAAAGTCAATAGCATATCTCTGAAAATCGTGGTTTTCCAAAACATAACGAACAAAAAGTTTTTCTGCTTTATCATTTACATTTATGTAGCAAGCACTCTTACCCAATGCCACAGGTTCATCACGATACAATCCGACATTCCCTAGAGTTCCATTTATCGCTACAAGAACAGTTTTGTCACTCAGGTCTTTTTTGATTTTATCATACTCAATACTCGAAATTCTTTTTGTGTCTTCTTTTATTAAAATTTTGCCTTCTGATAGGTTGTTTCCATTGATAAAATGAAATTCACCATTATCATCATATTTTGGTGTTCCGTGTAATCCGTCACCAATTCTTGTTGAAATACTTTCTAAACTGACTTTTTCCCACTTCATATCGCCAACTCTTTATAGTTTTCAGAAATGGTTTTTGCCAAGGCAATGGCTTCTTCGTTTAATCCCTCCAACTCAATATGTATTTCATTTAATCGTTCTTCGTAATCAAAGTCCTCATCGGTGCTGGTGTCCACACCAACATACCTGCCCGGGCTCAGGCTCCAGTCTTTGGCTTCTATTTCTTTTTGGGTTACTAGTTTGCACAGCCCTTCCACATCAGTATAAACGCCTTCAGGGAAACGGCTCGTAAGCCAATGGGCTTGTTTATAGAAATATTCGGTTTCGTGAAGCAATCCGGGTTCTTCTTCATCGGGGTTGCCGCTCAATTGCTGTTGCAGGGCTTTCAGTTGGTCGAGCTGTTCTTTCAGGTTTAGTTCTTTCCAGTCTTTGTTTTTGCTCAGTTGGTATTCTTTGGCGGCTGTGCTTATGGCATCCAGCAATTGCTTAATGAGTTTGTCTTGTGGTTTGCGGAGTGCTTTGCACAAGTGGGCAATGCTTTCTAAAACTTCAATGTCAGCATTTGCCTTTTTCGCTTCGGCAATCAGTTTGTTTTGCTGCTCGTAAATGCTTGTGGTTTCATCAATGTTCAAGGCATTTACAAAAACTTGGGCTTCTTTGTTTTCTTTGGCGTATTTAGCTGCAAAGTCGCTAACGGTTTTCAATACCTTTTGCAATTGCTTTTGCAGTTCGGTAGTTGCTTCGGCAGTTTCTTTGGCTAAGTCTGCAGAAGTTTGCAAATAACCTTTTACTGTGCTTTCAAACTTTTGGGTAGCTTGCGGTGAGCCTGTCGAACCCGTGCCTCTGTACAGGTTTACAATGCAAATGAGGTCTTGCAATTGTTCGGGGCTAAAGTCGTTTACTTTACTGGTTACTTTGCGGTAAATTTTTCGGGCATCGAGCATCAACACTTTGTCTTTTCTTTCAATATCTTGTTCTTTTGCTCTGTCAAAAAACCATAGTGTGCAAGGCAATGAACGGGTATAGAAAAAGTTATTGCCAATAGCCATCATTACATCTACCGCACCAGTTTTTACCAATTTTTCCCGAATGTCTTTTTCGCTATGCCCGGCATCGCTGGCAGATGAAGCCATTACAAAACCTGCTCTGCCTGTTGGTTTCAGGTAGTTATAGAAATACTGAATCCACAAATAATTGGCGTTGTCGTTTTTCGGCAAGTTTACTTTGCCGTCAATCATCAAACGAGGGTCTTTCTTTACGGCATCTTTGGCTTTGTCCACACCATCCACATTAAATGGTGGATTTGCCATCACAAAGTCAGCACCCCCCACAAGGTTGTGTTTGTCTTCGTAAAATGTGTTGCCTTCCTGAATGTTGCCTTCCAGTCCGTGAACGGTTAAGTTCATCTTTGCCAGTTTGGTATTGAGGTCGGCTTTTTCCTGTCCGTAAAAAGTCACCTTTTCCGCAGGTTTCAGACCTTCGCTTTCAATGAAATAACCCGTTTGAACAAACATACCCGCACTGCCGCAGGCAGGGTCAAATACAATTCCGTGGTCGGGTTCAATTACGTTTACAATGGTTTGCACCAAGCTCATAGGTGTAAAAAACTCTCCTCCTTCTTGAGCTCCTGTCATGGCGAATTTGCCAAGGAAATATTCATAAATCTTTCCGAACAAATCGCCTTCGGCTTTTTGCAATACTTCTTTGTTGAAAATGCGGAGCAATTCCCGCAATAAGTCTTTGCTGAAAATGGAAAAGTTCTTTGGCAATACACCTTTAAGGTTGTCGTATTCGTCCTCAATCAGTTTCATTGCGTTGTCAATGGCTTCGCCAATGTCGGCACTTTCGGGCAAGGAAACCAAATAATCAAACTGAGATTTCTCAGGTAGGAACATCGAATTTTGCTCTTCGAAATCCTTTTTGGTTAAAGGCCGTTTGCCCCGTTGCGGATGCGAAGGCAAGGCTTTTTCAACTTCAATTTTTACTTTCTGAAAGCGGTTGTAGGCGTGTCTCAAAAAAATCAATCCGAGCACAGGCATTGAATATTCCGTTGCTGTCAGTTTACTGTTGGCTCTTAACTGGTCGGCTGCTCTCCAAAGTTCAGCTTCTAATTTTCTAAGTTGTTTTCCTTGCATTATATCTTAATTCCAATTCGTTTATTCATTTCTCAAAAGTAACAATTTAGCTCGGGTGCGTAAGCAAAATTACTCACCTAATTATTATATTTTCAAAGGTGCTCGTGAGCACCCTTCGGTCGGTTGCGGCTCTTTTGCTCCCGATAGCTATCGGGATGGTTTTGAGCGTCGGCTTCCCGAAGGGTCGGGACAAGCTGTGGGGCATGGCCCGAAAGCATTCGGGATTGGTTTTCCGCCTTGGCTGTTCATTATTTGGTTTTTAGTTTAGTAACAAATTGTCAGTTTTTATTCTTTTATACTTGGCGGTAATGGATGGCGGTATGGTTAGTTGCCGAATTCGAAGCACTTTTCTATCAAGTTACAACTACTTTTGATACGGGCTGAAATGCACGATAACCCACTGACTGCCAAATGTTTTACATACGTTGTTATGCACAGGTGTTTTCATTTCAGTCCGGGTAATAGTTTTTGCAACCATTCATATTGTTTATTTACATCTGCTTGTCTCTGCCAAGTTCCTTGATATTCTTTAATCCAGTTGAGTGCTTGTTTTGTGCCAGCGTGCTCGTGGTTGTAAGACAAATCACTCATTACACTTAAAAACTTGTCATAAAGGTTATCTCCGCTGTAAAAATATCGGTTTATTATCCATTTTTCCATTTCGTATGAGTCAAAAATACGTCCAGCATTTGAATTCCAATGTTTGCATAAACGAATAACATTTCTTACAATGTTGTTGCCATAAGATTGATTTTTTCTTGAAAGTTCATCATTAATATCATTTGGAATAGTTGTTCGCCAACTGTCGTTTGCACTTGGAATATAAAATGTCTCTGTATTGCTCCAACTTGTTTCAAGGTAACAAGGAACGACATCAAACATTATGTGATTCAATTCTAGCGTTACTGTTGGAAAATCTTTTTTAACTGTCGAAAGAGGATATGATGATGATAAAGCGTCTTTAATATTTTTTCTATAAGTGCCTGGAGTTTTTATTCCACTACGAGTATCAAAGACAACAAGGATGTCAACATCAGAATTTGCGTCATGTTTTCTTGGAAGAATAGTGTTTCGAGTATATGAGCCAAAAGTCAAAACACTACTTGCTTGGTTGTAAAGTTTGTCAGTTAATACTTTTTGAAGCTGATTTAAAGATGAGTTAATTTTATCTCTTTCTGCACTACTATAACCAAGTACAAGGTCTTGTTGCGCAAATGAAGTTAATAAGCCGTTTATTGTTGCCATAGTTATACTTTTAAAAACCAATTATCTGTTTCAGGGTCGTTTTTTTCAATTGCTTTTTTCGCCCATTTTCTAGCAAACATAGGTATTTCAGGTTTTTCGCTTTGGTCGAAACTGCTTACTTTTTTACTTAATTCGTCAACTTGTGATGTGGTGGCGTTACTCAAAAAATAACAACTTCTAATTTCTTTGTGTAAAGCCAAATATCTTTCAGCCGCTTCTTTGTGTTTTGTCCGATAGTTTTTTCCTTCACCTTCGTTCCAAATTAGAAGTCCAATTGTCCCGAATAATCCAATCGCAGAAAAAATTTTATTAGTGATAGGATTTATTTCAAAGAAACTAACAACATTTAATAAAGCACAAGTCCAAATAGTATATGTAATCAATTGTCTGCGGAGGTCGCATGCCTTAAAATGTCCCTTTGCGGAAAATATTGTTTCTTCACCAAGTTTTTTAAGTAGTTCCTTTTCCATTATTATTTATTTGTCTGTTTTAAGTTGTATCATCCTACACTTGTGCATAACGAATAAATCCCCGCATCCTTGCGCATCCTCCCGACTTATCCACAACCATCCCAATTGCTTATTTAAATCGGTCTTTCATTACAAATATAGTATTAATTTAAATATCCAAACTATCCACCGGATTTATAATGCTTTTAATTCTTTAATTGTGTCATCTATAAAAATTTCTGATGATTTCATGCTGTATGCCCTGTCAACCTTTGGATGTAAGACAAGTGAGGCACGTTTTCGGGGTGGTGGGTTGCAAAGGTTTGCTGCAGTGTTTTGGGGCGTAACCGCTTGGGCTATTCCGGCTTTCCGGGCCATGTTAATTACAACCTCCTGTACCAAATATTTTATCGAAAAATGCCGGCAAGTGCATAGCCTGGAAAGGGATGTAGTTCAACCGGTTATTTCGCCGGGTTCCCGATGAAATAGAACAGGCATGGCAGACCGCTCATATTCCTGTTTATTAGCGGCAGGTGTCTGATTTATTTTCGAAAGGTCATTAGAACGTTTCTCCTAGTTCTCTATACATTTCCATTACTCTTATATAACGAACATTAAGAGCATTACAGGGTTCTGGGATTTTAATTTTGCTCTTCATTTCGGGTCGGCTCACTTCCTGGGTAACAATTGTCCTTGTGGCTGGATTCCCCAAAGCATAAGCAACAATAAAGGCATCTGCTTCGTCAGCAGCTAAAAATTCATTTATAGCATTCTGTGAATAATGAGAACTTCTTGAAAAAGCCCAAAGTGTAACTTGTCTATATTCGTTAATAACATCTGAAGTGTCTTTGAAAAAATTATCAGGTAAATTATTCGTACACCAAAATTCCAAGGCATCATTTTTATCGTAAATCTCGTCTTTTACCTTATCAATGCTAATTATTTTACCTTCAAGTGCAAGTTGTTTTACTTTGTTCCAAAAACTGAAAGCAACATCTAATGGATAGGTATCTCTATGGGCCTGAATAAAAAAATTACTATCTACAATATAAACTCCCATACACTAAATGTGTTTAGTGAAATATGTTTGAAAGGTATCCCCTTTCAAACTAGTGAGTTTATATGCATCACGATATAATAATTTCCCAGATTTCACTGCATTATTAATATGTGCGGAAAAGGCTAATCCTAACCGTTTTCTTGTTGTAGCATAGAAATCGCCACCCGAACTTTGAGATTCTTTTTTAATAAACTCTCTATTCGTATATTCGTCGTAAAACCCAAAAAATCCAGCCTTTGTTATTTTACCTAAATCTAGAGCCCTGCGTGCAATAACTATTTCACTAACTTTAAAAAACCTTGCTGCATTTTTAATGTTTGGATTAGAATTCCAAACTTCATTAAAAGTTACTGCCGGGACTAAAAATTCTGCTGCTATTTTATCGCAAAGTCTCTCAATCGGGTCATTTGCCGGTTCAAGTTTTCTAAAGTCAAAACCAGCACTATGTCCTGTCCAAATGTGAGCTAACTCATGAACAATAGTGAACATCTGAGCAGCTTTTCCATCAGAATTATTGACAAACATGAACGGTGCCATTTCATCAACAAGAACAAAGCCACGACATTCTTCAACGCTAATAGGACGATGTGTATTATTTTCAACGATTCCGTTGAATACAGTAATAATCCCAATGTCCTCAATATGACGAATTAAGGATTCTAATGCATCTTGCCACGTTTTATAATGACCTGCCCAATTTTCAGACAAGTTTAGACTTCTTCGTAAATCAGTTACAATTTCCTGAACATTGTCACTTTTTCTATATTTACCAACAAAACTTAATGTTTCAAATTCACTCTCCTTAAGGTAATCTTTCAACCAATCCTGTCGTTGTTGTAATAACAAAATTGTATCATAAACATTTACACTTACTTGAGTGGCTTGAGTATTGTTGGTTCTGAAAAAAGGAATTGGAAGTTTTTCTTTTGGTGGTTCTGGTAAGAAAAAATAACCAAAAGGCAAATGAACCTTTTTAGAAAAATCTTCAAGTTGCCTTACTGTAGGTTTTTTGTCACCCTGTATCCATTCAAAAATACCAGGAACTTTATGGGCAAAATCATGCAAATCATATCCAGCACGAGCAATCGCCCACGTAAGCATATTTGCATTGATATTTACTTCAGTTCTCATATTGCAAATCACTGTTGTCCGGTAAAAAATTAAGAGCAGGGTGACCCGAAGGTCAACCCGACTCTTTTTAGTATTTTTGTTTTACCACAAATAAAAATACTATGGATAAAAGTACACATTTTTTTGGCACCTCGGTTTTCGGACAGCTGATTTCTTTAATTGATACAAAAATCATAACCAGCAGTGCACACAAGCACGATTCAGACCGCTATGTGAAGAAGTTTAAAACCAAAGATCACTTGATAAGTATGCTGTTCAGTTCTTTTGCCAAGTGCACATCACTACGAGAAGTAAGCGGTGCTATGCTTGGCTTATCAGGCAAGACCAAACATTTTCAATTGAATCATATACCCAAGAAAAGCACGCTTTCAGATGCAAATAAACGACGTGATGCAGATGTTTTTGGAGATATCTATAATAAACTTCTCAAGAAATATGGCCACTTTATCTCGGACAGCAGAATAAAGGATGTGATAAACAAACAAATAGAAATTATTGATAGTTCAACCATTAGTCTTTTTAAGGATATTTTGAAATGTGTTGGACGGAATCCCCAAAACGGTAAAAAGAAAGGTGGCATCAAACTTCATACAGTGATAAATGTAGATGAAGCCGTGCCAAAAATGCTTTGGTTTTCAAGTGCAGCCACCCACGACCATTTCTTGCTAGACAAACTCAAACCCGATTCAAACACCATTTATGTTTTTGACAAAGGCTATAACGATTACCTGGCTTTTGAAAAGTTCACCCAAGTAGGTACTGGTTTTGTTACAAGAATTAAGGACAATGCAGTCTATGAAACATTAGAAGATTGTGAGTTAGATGACTGCATACATAGTAGCGTCGAGAAAGACGAAATCATTGAACTTCAGGTAAAAGACAATAATATCACCAGGTCATTAAAGCTTCGTAAAGTGCAATTCTACGACAGAGTACTTAAAAGACGCTTTGAGTTTTTGACCAACCTTTTTGAAATGCGCGCCGATTTAATAGCTGCCATCTATAAACTACGCTGGCAGATTGAACTATTGTTTAAACAGTTAAAGCAGAACTTCCCGTTAAAATATTTCCTAGGTGATAACGAAAATGCCATTAAAATACAGATATACTGCGCTTTAATTGCAAATTTGCTGATGACAGTTGTCCAAAAAACGCTAAAGAGGCCATGGGCTTTTTCAAATCTGGTTAGCTTTTGTAAAATTCATCTATTCAATTACATTCACTTATTCAGATTCTTGGAGAACCCTGATAAAGACTGGCAAAAAACCTATGACGAACTAATGCAGCCTACCTTATTTTAGGGGGCTTACTTTTGAAAATTAATAAATCTTAAAATACAGATGTCTGATTGTCAAAGCCTTAAAAAATCAAACTATTAATTTTGTATTTTTATCGGACAGTAATGATTGCAAATATAATCAATTTAGTCCATCAACCTAAACCAACCAATTACGCCATAAGTTTAAATTGTCTGTCAATACGTTAGTCCGAATTGCTAGTATTTTCTCCAAATCTGTTCCTTTAGGTGATATAGTCAGTCAGGCAAAGGGAGTTTCACCCCAAGCCTTTCACAACTTGAGCGCGCAAGCCCGGGTAAGTTCTTTTCTTCTTAAAACCGGTGATTTACTTTTGCTAAAAAGTGGGGAAATTAAATTTGCTAATTGCCATTAAATCATCTGTTTAAACAAAAATACACCTTTACACGATTTAAATGACATTTAAAAGGCTTTTAAACAGGCTACATATTGAATTAAAACCATCCATCTGACAGTGTCACCCTAAAGCGTCAGCGCGTCACCCCAAAGTGTCAGCGCGTCACCCCAAAGCGTCAGCGCGTCACCCTAAAGTGTCAGCGCGTCACCCCAAACCCTCTACCTTAACCTTAAACTCAACCTACACTACCCGTCACCAACACCCGCCCAAAACAAAAAATAAAAAGAAGTCATACATCCGTTTGAAAAGTATTTGTACATTTCAAGCCTTAAACCATCGCCTGTAATTCGCCCCGGACTGAAAAAACCGGGCCGGAGTAATGAAGTATCTCCCGGTAACGGCTGGTAAATTATTCCGGAAAGATGGTCAGCAAGCTGCACCGCAACAAGATGAAGAAATATATTTCATTTATATTATCCGTTGCTTTTCTGCTCAACACCGGCGGTATATACCTGTGGCTAAAAGTATTGCAATATCATTACCAGTGCGAAATCAGGCAGGAAATCAGCATGGGCATTCAAAACAAAGACCTCTGCCTGATTACGATAACCAACAGCAACCTGCACGCCCTGCAATGGATTAAACCCGGCAAAGAATTCAGGTACAAAGGCGAAATGTATGATGTTGTACAAGCAAAAAGCGATAAACATCAGCAGCAATATTATTGCATCCACGATTTCAAAGAGAACAAACTGCTGACACAAATCAATAAAACGCGCAGAAATAAACGCGATTCTGAAAAACGGCTGAAAAGGGTTTTCAGTCCACAGTTTATTCTGCAGCAAGCCAAAGGGCTGAACAAGCCGGATGATTCAGGCTTCAGCTATCCAACGCTTGCCATACACTTCAGGGCTGCCTTTACGCACACCGCATCACCTCCACCGCGGCTGGCCTGAAACTATTTTTTCAGGGTTCTTCATTCATGCCATAGCATGGCCACAATCACCGCTGCCCAAACCGCAGAAACTGTGGCACATGGCCCCATTTCCGCAAAGCCCTGTTGCAAACCTATAACGTAACAGCTACCGCTAAATCCGGCACAAACTATATAATTATAGTTTGCCGGCGGCTGTACCATTATTCAACATTTTCACAATCAGCATTTTCAATGAAAAAACAAACCATTATCATTACATTCTTCCTGTGTATGGTCAGCATGATATATGCACAAAAAGGAATCAATGACACCACCCGAACCATCAGGTTAAACGAAGTTATCATCACATCCAACCGCACCCCGGTTCTGTTAAAAAATAATCCGGGTGCACTCACCCTGGTCACATCACCAGCCTTATCACTTATGCCCAAAGGAATTGGCGCAGAAGAGGCGCTGCGACTGGTGCCGGGCGTTCGCATTGACAATCAACACGATGGTGAGCGCGTGCATCTGTCTATTCGCGGACAGGGCATACTTACCGAGCGCGGATTGCGTGGCATTGGCGTCCTTATCGACGGCATTCCGGTGAACGACCCCTCAGGTTTTGCACCCGACCTGTACGATGCCGACTGGAGCACACTCGAAAAAATTGAAGTTCTTCGCGGGCCGGCAGCAGGGCTTTACGGAACAGGCGGAGCCGGCGGAGTGCTGAATCTTACCACCAAAAACGGCGGGGCCGCCCCTCTTGGCGGCGAAGTAAGTCAAACACTGGGCTCCAATGGGTTCAGCCGCTCTTTTGTGCAGCTCGACGGTTCACAACAAACCCTGGATTACCGCATCAGCTTTGGCCGCACCGACGGCGATGGCTACCGCGACCACCAGGCCTTCTGGAGCAACAAACTTTACGAAAAAGTAAACTTTCATCCGACCGGCAAACTTATGCTGACCCAGATTATTTCGCATACCGACTACTTTCAGCAAAACCCCGAAGGGCTTAATCTGCTTCAGTTTGACAACCTGCGCCAGGCCAACCCCGATGCCTGTCCGTTTAACGAATACCAAAAGACCAACCGCACAACAGCCGGACTCACCGGAATGTACAAAATCAGCAAAAGGCAGGAAATTTCAGCCACTTCATACCTCAGGAACGGGAAATACAAAGAAACCAGCAACCGGGCAGCCGAATATCGCACCATAACCAACCCGGGCGCCAGCCTGCAATACAACCTGCACCTCAACAGCAAAGAAGCAAAGCACACACTGAGTGCCGGCGCCGACCTGAAGTGGCAGGACATCAGCATGTATAAACTGCAGAGCGCAGGCAACCCTTACAGGGAAGAGAGCACCGACGAAACCAATATTGAAACCGACAGCCTGCTGGCCAATCAACTCATCAATCAACGAAGCACTGGCATTTTTGCCTTATACAAACTGGAGCTTGGCAAGCTCAACCTGATTGCCAATGTACGCTATGATGATATCCGCAACGAACTAACCGATAAAATGCTTGGCGCTGACACAGCTGTTACATCTAAAAGTTTCTCCCAAACATCGGTACGTTTGGGTGCCAGTTACGAGCTGCCTGCCGGCATTGCTGTTTTTGCCAACTTCAGCCAGGGCTTTATGCCCCCATCAACCGAAGAACTGGCCAACAACCCTGTAGGTTACTCAGGCTTTAACACCCATCTTGTTCCGGCCACCTCCAACAGTTTCGAAATTGGTGCCCGTGGTTCGGTAAATAACCGGTTCAACATTGAAATTACAGGCTTTATCATGAAAACCGAGAATGACTTCTTCCGCTTCAAGCAATCGGGCCGCGGCAACCAGGAAGTATTTTACGGCAATGCCGGCAACAGCAAACGCAATGGCATTGAGCTGTTTATGTCGTACGAAATACGCAGCAACCTGAGCATTCAGATGGCCTACACCCTGGCTGATTACACCTACACTTCGGCCAGCATCGACCCGGTGTATACCGACACAGCCTATGTATTAACCACCCCTCCTGCCGAAGGACAGTGGCTTCCCAACTCGCCCAAAAACCAACTTTATGCCGAGCTCGTGTACACGCTGAATAAAAATTTCAAATTCAGCCTGGGCACTGAATATCAGTCAAAATGGGCCATTTACACCGATGCCAAAGCCTATAACAACGAACTTGATCCTGCAATTTATCAGAACTGGCAGGATGGTTTTAACCTTTATCATGCACGTATCGCCTATTTGTGGCAGCTTAAAGGGCTAAAAGGCGAATGCAGCCTGTTTGCCCGCAACATAACCGGCGAAAAGTATATGGCATTTACCGAACCTGACCCCGACGGCAACTCATACCAGCCGGGACCCTCAACTGAAATAAACGCTTCATTGAAAATTAAATTTTAAACACCCCATCAGTTCAGACAGCCCCCGCAAAGGAGGTTGTCTGAACTTTATTTAAACCTGTCATTTATGAATTCAGCACACATTCATCTGGCCTTATCACATGCTCCCATTTTTGGTTCATTCACCGGTTTGTTTATTCTTGCGGCAGGCATGTATACCCGTAAAAACCTGATAAGCATCACCGCGCTGATTTTGTTTGTAGCCACTGCGCTGGCAGCCATCCCCGTATTTATTACCGGCGAAGATGCAGGCGAAATCATCCGCAACCTGCCCGGGGTAACCGACAGCGCGAGAGAAGCTCATGAGGAGCTCGCCGAAAAAGCCATCTGGCTCATGGGCATGCTGGGCGCACTTTCGGCTGCAGCCTTGTTTGCTTACATCAAAATAAAAGACAAATTTAACTTAGCCTGCAAAATCATACTTGTGCTGGCATTGCTCACTTGTGGCTTTATGATTAAAGTCGGCAATTCGGGCGGACAAATACGCCATACAGAGATATCATCGCCGCCCATCAGGCAGAATTTCGAATAAAACGCGCTCAGGCCACAAAAATGCTGACATTAAATTTTTGCTGCTGAACGGTGATGAACACACGTTTTCAACCGGCTTTTCAACCAATTTAAACGCCAATGGAACACCTTTAAAGCCGGATTACAACAGCAGCATCTTCATCGCCCGGACGAACCACTCACCTGCGGCAAACAACAGAGTTGAAATCAGCATGTCGCCATCCCGGCAATTTTTACGCTCCATTTGCACCGTAGCGTATGGGTTTTATGAATGACAACCCTGGTACCGGGGATCAAAATCCACCATCCATTCAATGCCATATTTATCTCTTAACATACCAAAGAAAGAACCCCAGGGGCTGTCAGCCAGTGGCACTTCTATTTTTCCTCCGGCAGAGAGTCCATGAAATATCTTCCCGGCTTCTTCCTTACTTTCAGCACTTATGATAATTTTGCTTCTGTGCTCGTTTTCATTTACCTGCCCCATAAATGACGGAACATCACTTGCCATTAAAATATCGCATTGACCAATGGGCAAAGCAATATGCATAATTTTGTCTGCTTCATCTTCCTGTAACGGACGCCTGGCATCGCCGGGCATATCTTTAAAACGCACCAGCATGGAAAATTCACGCCCAAAAACCGATTTATAAAATGTAAATGCCTCTTCTGCATTACCATTAAAGTGGATGTATGGATTAATCTTTGCCATGTTTTTTTTCGGTTAAATTAATACATTTTGCCACCGGGATTTTATTATTCAATAATCAACAGGCCTCAGGGGATGCATACAGCTGCAAACTATTGCCTTAACCTGACAACCGGTTTCGTTATTTACCATTCGCCTCAAAAACATGGAAAGCCCCTTCAGGCTGAAAAATTTCTACTTTTGTAAGACCATTCAAGGAAAGTTGTTACTTATCCCAAAATCTGGTTACGTCTGTTTATGCCTGCGGGAGAAAACAGAAAAAGACCAACCAACTAACCACCAACCAGCAGTGAAAATGATATTGTTTCGTTACATTTCAAATCTGTTACACCTGCCGGGACTGGTGATTCCATTAATTTTCAGGCTACGCAAACAAAAGCAGCTGGTCAGAAAAACCCTGATGGCAGAAATTGCCGAATGCCGTAAGCAACACCACAACAATCTGAACGAATACGATATCAAAAAAATAACGTCCTACTATGGCACAGCTGTTCCTGTGTTGCCTGGCGAATCGTATTGCACACTCAGGGGAAGGCGCATGTCGGACAGCGAAAGGCTTTCCATCACCTATCTTGGCGGACTCACCGGCCTGTTCGACGATTTTTTCGACAAGCACCATCTGCCTGAAGCTTACATCAAAAGCATGGTAGAGTATCCTGAAAAATCGCAGGCAGCCAATGCCGCCGAAGCCCTTTTTCTGAGTTTCTACAACAAAGCCCTCACCTTATCGGCAAACGCTCCGCTGATAAAAAAATATGCCCTTAAGGTATTTGAAGCCCAGACACTGAGCAAGCGGCAAAAAAGCAGTGACATCTGCCCACTGGAAATCGAAGAAATCACTTTTTTAAAAGGCGGGTACTCTCTGTTGCTTTACAGAAGCGTTTTTACCGAAGCGGCCGACACCGGTGAACAAAAAATGCTGTTCAGGCTCGGGGGGCTGGGCCAGCTTGAAAACGACGTATTCGATATTTACAAAGACATGCAGGACAGTATCAAAACACTGGCCACTGAAGCAAATTCTATAAGCGAACTGCGCCGGAAATACCTTGACATGACCCGTGAAGTACATCATTGGGCTCATCAAACATCCTACCGGCGAAAAAACATCCGCCGTTTTCTCCGTATGATCAACCTCATCACCAGCCGTGGACTGGTAAGCCTTGATATACTCGAAAAATGTGAGGCATCCTCCAATGGTACATTTGCGCCCGCGCTTTACAACAGAAAAATGTTGATCTGCGACATGGGCAAACCCGTCAATATTCTCAAAAGCATTCATTATTACGCGCTGTCGGAAGTTTAAACACCATAAATTCCACCACCCGCAATATGTGCAGGCCAATCCGGCTGCTCATTTACCTGTTTTTGCGGCTACCTTCTCAACCATATAAAAATTACAGCCTGTTATCCATAACATCTTCAATAATTTACTAACTTTACATAATATCAACACCTCTATAAAATGCGCAGGATAACCATCGGATTGATTGCCCTGACTGTTCTGATTTACACACAGTATGCAACAGCGCAGGAAAACTGCAGGGTACTGAATATCAACATATCGGAGAGCTACACCGGCAAATGTAAAAACGGACTGGCTCACGGACAGGGCACAGCCACTGGCATCGACCGGTATGAAGGCCAGTTTAAAAAAGGATTGCCTGATGGAAAAGGAAAATACACATGGTCAACCGGCGAAGTTTATGACGGGCAATGGCGGGCAGGCAAAAGAGAAGGCATTGGCAAATACACTTTTCTGAACAACGGCCTCGACACTATCAATGACGGACAATGGGTAAACGACCGGTACATAGGCCCGGTTTACAACAAACCTTCATTTAAATACAAAGAAGGTGTAGACCGTTACTCTTTTCAGAAAAACGGCACACAGAAGAACCGGGTACTCATTAACCTTTACCAGAATGGAGGCCGCAATTCTACCATCTCCAACCTGTTGATCTCCTCATCAAGCGGCTATGAAACAAGCCTGGGACAGGCATTTGGCTTTGATGCAGTAACCTTCCCGGTAAACATCAAGGTCATGTACACTTCAATGAATAAGCTGCACACTTCAACCATTTATGTGCGCTTCGAATTTGAAATATCAGAGCCCGGCGACTGGACATTAGACGTCCACAACTAAACACCCGGCCATTGCTTTTTACAGGCAGGGTTCGTAAAACAACTGAGTTTAACACTTTGCATACCGCGGCTGCCATCCAGACTTCACGCTCCGCTTTTGAACACGCTGTTTATTGCGTTCAAAACAAAAGTGCGTCATTCATCGTGCAACACCTGTAAATGATGCAACAAGCTCATTTTTATGTAACTTTGCCGGTTACTTAAAATCAATTGGCTGATTATAAGCGTATGAACAGGTTTACAGGCATATTATTTCTGATGCTTTTGCTGACAGTCAATGCCTGCCGGCAACCCGACACGCCTGTTTCTGAAGCACCACCTCCTGAAAAAGCAAAGCCCGACACAATCATCACCTTCAAGCATCCGGTTGTTGTATTCACCTACCCGACAAAGGCTGCAGCCGACAGCATGATACAAACAGCCGGCGCCGAAGCCTATTACCAACTCGCCGATAAAAACGGGGCCTGTTTCCACCATATTCGTCAACTGGCATCCAAACACAAACTTGACACATGGTCGGGCGCAGCAAGCAAATTTCGTTTTATCACCAGCGAAGGGGCCATCATTGAAACCGATTTAAGTTTGGTGGCATCGCCATGGAAAGTACTGCTGTTTAACGGAAACGACGCCCCTGTCCTGGCCAATCCCGACAAGGCAGCCTCCCTGCTTAAACAAACATTTAAACTAAAGACACGCCAAAGCAGACCTTTGTCAAAAACGCCTGCGCTTTCTTCACCTGAACAGATTTCTGAAAATAACGACCCGCTCATTGCCAGAGAAAAGCCACTGCCCCGCACCGGGCTCAGAGAAACCACCATCAGGCTGATTATCTTCCCCGGCGAATCACCCCCTCCGGTTCGCAACGAAACTGACGGCATCCGCATTGTAAATAGTTACATCAGCCCGCATCATCGCTTCTGGCTTTACTTCGACAACGATATGTTTGCGAATACCGACAGGTATTACACCAATGGTGTAGTGCTGGGCTATACAGCTCCTGCATTCACATCGTGGCAGCTCAACCGCTTACTTATCCGGCGCAACCGCAACAGCGTTGTACATTCGGCGCTGAGCCTGCACCATGCCATGTTTACACCACTCACCACCAAGGAGCCCCCTACCCTTGCCAGCGACCGGCCATATGCATCCACTCTTTTTCTGCGATACAGCCAAACCTCAGATGAAGCACTGCAGGGCATACGTTTTACCAGCGCCATAGAAGCCGGAGTCATCGGCGATGCAGCCCTGGGGAGCACACTTCAGCGCTCGGTTCATGCAGCCATCCCTTCAAACGACGAACCCATCGGATGGGAAACACAAATCAAAAACGACCTGGTGCTCAACTACAGCATTCATCTGCAAAAACAAGTTTTTAAAACGCCGCATACCGAGATTTACGCCGAAGGCTCTGCCAGTGCAGGTACCTTATACACCAACACCACTATCGGCATCAATGCCATTGCCGGCACGTTTAGCCCCGGTATCACCAACATTCCCGCCAATTACAACCAGTTGACCATAACCGGAAATCACTGGCAGTATGGAATCAGAGGCGGTGCTGAATTAAGAATTTGCGGTTATGACGCCACCCTCCAGGGCGGATTATTTAACAGGCACAATATTTATGCGTTGAAGCCCGACGAAATTGAGCGACTGGTTGCCTCTCTTCATCTGGGCCTTTTCGCCCGGTATAAAAAACTGGGACTGAGCATATCCCAGTTTTATTTAAGCCCTGAATTTCATGACGGACGTCAACATTTCTGGGGTCAGATTGGTTTACAGTATGGATATTAAACATGAGTATGATTATTGAATACTTCAGATATGCGCTACTGGCCTTTACGGTGCTGGTTTCGACACTGGTTGAGGAAACCACTCCTGCAGCGCCTGTAAATGCGCCCGATTCCACTGCAGTCACCTTTATTTTTGCCGGCGACATCATGCAGCACGGCCCGCAGATTGAAGCTGCCCGTCATGCCGGTGACAGCTCATATGATTACCGGCCCTGCTTCAGCTATATTGCACCCATCATCAGTAAAAAGGATTTTGCCATAGCCAATCTTGAACTCACCCTTGCCGGAAAACCATTTACCGGTTACCCGCAATTCAGCGCTCCCGACGAACTGGCAGTGGCCCTGCGTGAAGCCGGATTTGATGTGCTGGTTACAGCCAACAACCATAGCTGCGACCGCGGGAAAGCTGGTGTAATAAGAACAACGGAAGTACTTGACAGCCTGGGCATGCTGCGCACAGGCACTTTTCGCGACAGCGCCGACTTTACCAGCCACCATCCACTGATTCTCCAAAAAAATGGCATCAGCGTGGCGCTGTTCAATTATACTTACGGCACCAACGGACTCCCCGTTTTTGCCCCCACCATTGTCAACCGTTTGGATAGCAGCCGCATTGTGCATGATTTAAAACAGGCTCATAAACAGCAGTTTGACTTTGTAATTGTCTTTTTTCACTGGGGAAATGAATACCAGTCAACCCCAAACGCACAACAGGAAGCATTGGCTGCGCTGTGCCGCGAAAACGGGGCTGATGTTGTCATAGGCTCGCATCCGCATGTATTGCAGCCTATGGCGTATTATGCGCCTTCTGATACCATTCCCGGCGGGCATCTGCTGGTGTATTCGCTAGGCAACTATGTATCGAACCAACGCGACCGCTACAAAGACGGAGGCGCTATGATTGAATTTACTCTTTCCAAAACATGGAACAAAAAAACGGTAAGCCAACCTGCCTATCACCTCACCTGGGTTTACAATCCATACGAAAACGGCCGGAAGCAGTATTACATCCTTCCTGTAAGTCAGTTTGAAAACGATACGCTTACAGATACAGCCTCCCGGCAAAAACTGCAGCAGTTTGCAACGGATTCGCGCCTGCTTCTCAACTCCTCCGTCAGCCCTGTATCTGAATTTCAGTACAACGATTCAATACCTTTTTGACCTTTCTCCCTTTTACAGGACATCAGCGAAACATTTCTGCCATTTCGTCAGGCAGGCTTAAAGGGCATATATCAATTTCGTCACCCTTTTGAATAAATCGCTTAATTATCACCATTTTTTTTCACAGCCAGGTCAAAAATGCCCGGGATGGCATACAAATTGATTTCACAGGGTCAATAAAAAAAATAAGAAACCATGAAAGTGAAAGCAATAACCTCTCTTCAAGAGCTTCAAGGAATCATTAACGCCAACGAAAGAACATTTCTGTTGCTTTACAAAGGCAATTCACCAACCTCGGGCTGTGCAGAATCGTACATCGATACAGCAGCAGCATCTGTAGCAGAAGCTGTAGTTCTGAAAGCAGATGCCACTATTGTCAGAGACATTCATCCTGCATATGGGGTCGACACTGTTCCTTCTTTACTGGTATTTGAAAAGTCATCGGTTAAAAACATCATCAAAGGCTGCCAGACCGCTGATTATTATAAAAAACTGATGGAAAACCAACTATATCAGGCTGCATCGGGCACATCGGGCGGTCCGTCGGTAACAGTATACTCAACGCCCACCTGCCCGTGGTGCACCACTTTAAAGAATTATCTGCGCCAGCATAAAATCCGGTTTACCGACATTGATGTTTCAGCTGATCCGGCTCAGGCACGCGCACTGGTAAATAAATCAGGCCAAACAGGCGTACCACAAACAGAAATCAACGGCGAAATGGTTGTTGGTTTCGATAAAGGAAAACTCAACAGATTACTCAACATAAACGGATAACAATAAAAAAATAAACATGAAAGAATTACAACCTCTCAACCAGAATGTTTTGCTTGACATGACTCAACCAACCGGTGAGCAAAAGACTGCAGGCGGCATTATTATCCCCGACACAGCCAAAGAAAAACCTCAGATGGCCAAAGTTATTGCGACAGGCAATATTGAAAACAGCGAAATTGCTGCCGGCGACACGGTCATTTTCCGAAAATTTGCAGGCACCGAGCTCGACTATGAAGGCAAAAAATACCTGATACTGCCTTATAGTGACTTGTTGGCTAAAGTTGTAGAAACAGAAAGCATATAAATCTCAGCTAAGCAAAAAGAGCGATGGCAAATACACCATCGCTCTTTTTTTTGTTCAGTTTTAACACCTGAATTAACATCAACATATCCGGCACGCGGGTTATTTTCCTTCAGCCTTATCTCTGGCCTCCTGAATAATTTTATCAGACTCCTGCTGCGCTTTGGCCATCACGGCATCTGCTTGTTTCTGAGCTTCCTCTACGAGGCGGGTAGCTTTATCATTGCCCTCTTTGCGAACCTTTTCGGCAGCTTTTTTGGCCGCCAGTTCAGCAATAGGACCATTTTTCTTCCCTTCGGCAAGAATCTGATCTGCACGTGTTCCGGCTTCTGATCTTACCTTATCGGCAGATTCGTTGGCAACCTTCATGATATTATCTGCCTGTTTCTGCGCGCTTTCCAGCACTTTCTGAGCGCGGGCATTGGCCTCCTCAATATATTTACCGGCTTCTTCGCGCACCTTTGTTACAGCTTCTTCCTTTTTCTGCTGAATGGCTTCTTTCATCTGCTGTTTCATTTCCTCCACCACATTCACCGCTGCACTTTTAATGCTTGTAGATATTTTAGGATTTGTAACTGTTCCGCTAAGCAGCACTGACACCGGAATTACATCTCCCACACTGAAATTTGCCCCCTTTTTGTTGGCTTCACCAACCAAATTATTGAGCACACCATTGGCAGCACCGCCAAACTCACTTCGCGGAATCGACAACTGCATCACATATTCCATCGTCTCATCAAATGAATTCCAACCCGAAATTCCTGCCTTTGTCTTACCCAAAGCTGTTTCAAAAGGCTTTACAAACACTTTTCCATCCACAACCTCAAAGGAGAGATTGATTTTTTCAACCACCCATTGTTTGAATTTATCAATTTTAAGTGCATCTGCAATTTTGGTAAAGCTGTTTACATTGTTAAAAGTAAGTGAAGGAGACATCAGTTTTCCGCCGCCATTCACCGAGCTGAACACAGGCATCATTTCACCATTCAAGTCAGTTTTAAGGCTCAGCTGCGTACTTATTCTGCCATCGGCCGCACCTGCAATGGGCGCCAGTTTTTGCATGGTATTGAAGGTTTTGAAAGCCTGCTGAATATCCACATCCCTGATGTCGAGCATAAAATCAACCACCGGTTTGCCTGGCTCTGCAGTAGAATAAGTCCCACTCACGCCAATACTTCCATCCAGTGTATTCATACGAACATATTCCAGAATCATCTGCTCGTCCTTTACCCTGAGTGTACCTTCCACATTCTTCAAATCCATATTGTCATAAAGCACTTGCCCGAATGAGGCACTCATGGTAAAATCAATGCCGGCAGGTATCTCAACAATTCCTGCCGAAGCAGTATCAGCCGCAGCGCCTGCATTGTCAGACGATGACATAAAATCATTTACATTGAAATAAGAAGAGTTCAACTGCAGCGACCCTTTCAAATCAGCCTTATCAAAGAAATAAGCCATCAGATTTTCGAGTTTGCCACTGGCAGCTATATCATTTTTGCCAATCTGCGCTTTCAATACCGGCATATCGGCATAAGCCGGACTAAGGTTAAGCCGGGCCTCACTCACACTCAACTTTTCAGGGAAGGCCGCCGTTTTGTAAACAAGGCCAGCAACAGAAAGATTGCCAAGTGCTGTAAACTGGTCGAACTGCTTTTTATCAATGGCCGAAAGTTTACCTTTGGCGGTAATATCGGCATCAAGCTGGCCCGAAAGTTCATCGCCCGATTCAAGCGGGTAAAATTTACCCACATCAGCCATATTCAACTTCCCCTTTATCTGCGTATCTATATAAGGATCGCTCACAGGCGTTGAAGCATACAAACGCATATCAACGGGGTTTCCAGCCATCTCAAGATGCAGCTGTTGCATATCAATAACGGTGGCATCCGGGTCGCCTGTTGCATTGCTTATAACAGCCTTCATCGAAATATTCTCGACAGCTTCCGGCAAATCAGGATATCTGAACATCGCATCAGCAATAGCCATATCCAACCCAAAACCGGGCATGGTAGCATCGCTGTACAAGCCTTTCACAAAACCTTTGAGAGACAAGGTGCCTTTGGTCTGAACAGATGCAAAATCCCTGGCATAAATGGCCGGAACAAGCGACAGAAAGCTTTTAAAGTCATTTTTAACCGCTTCAAATTTGATATCCATGTCATAACCATTGTCAGGCATAGCAAAGAAACCCGAAGCAAGCAAATCAAGCTCATTTACCCGCAGGGCTGCATCAGGAAATGTGAACCGGTACGCATTGAGGTCAGCTCCGATTTTAGATTTAAGCGATGTCTGAGCATGGTTCATATACCTGATTCCTTCATAGTCTACCGTAAGTCCGCCAATATGGGTTTCGGTATTTAAATCAGTAAAATCAGCCGTCAAATCACCACTTAATTCATGATCAATGCCACTGGCTTCAATCCTCATGGCCAGAGAAGCGTCGTCATAAACCACTGTGCCACCGGAAATGACAAATTTGCGCAAAGCAGCCTTAAACGGGGCAGATGGAGGGGTTTCAGCCGTTGCAGCAGTGTCGGACGAAGGTTTTACAATATCCCAGTTGGCACGGCCATCCTGCAACACCCGAAACCTGAAAACTGGCTCCTCCATTTTAACTTTCAGAATTTCGTATTGCGTTCCCTTAAAAACACTCATCAAATCGATGGTAAGAGACAAATCGGGAATCTTGGCCAGGGTGTCATTTTCAAATTCAGCAACGCCTACCAGCGAAAGGCCATTAAGCCCAAGAGAAAAATTGGGAAAACTTCTGATAAGAGACAGGCTGACATCATTAAAATCAAGCTTTGCATTGATTGATTTATTGGCTTCACGCTTGACGGCTTCTATAATTTTGCCTTTAAACAGAAAAGGAACCGAAACCATGAACACCAGAAGCGC
Organism: Lentimicrobiaceae bacterium; assembly: GCA_020636745.1. NCBI lineage: Bacteria > Pseudomonadati > Bacteroidota > Bacteroidia > Bacteroidales > Lentimicrobiaceae > Lentimicrobiaceae bacterium. The sequence continues at coordinate 84,496 of JACJXH010000004.1, forward strand.
CAGAACCACTATGGCAGAAATCTTAATAGCCTTTTTCATTTATTTATCGTTTTGAGTTAAGCTTTACAATAAACCCCAACCTGTGAAAATTGTTATCAGGTTTGGAAAACAAATATCCGTTGGCGGGAACAGGAAGTCCTGAACCAAACAAAACAATGGCGCTGCGAAGACGCAGGCCATTGTGCTAAATTACAAAAGAAAGAAATGGGATAGAAACAAAAACCGCCGGAAAAACCGGCGGTTGAAGAATTATTGGTTGGCTTCGCGAAGCATTTTCAGTTTTGCTTCGAGCAATTGAAGCTCCTCTTTGGCTTTATTGATTTTCTTCTCAAATTCAATCTTCAGGAGGTTAGCTGTTTTGGAAGCGGCGAAGAAACCGATGTTATTTTCCCACAGTTTGATATCGTCCTGCAATTGCTGGATTTTACCCTGAACATAGCTGCGTTCCTTGCTAATCAATCGTCCTGCGTCGGGAGAATCCTTGGCCATTTTTTCGACCCTGCTGCGATAATTCATCGCGCCCATATTGATCGACTCCATTTTCAGTTTCTCAAAATGCTTGCTGATAAGGGTACGGAACTCAGTTTGCAGTTTTTCCTTTTCCTTGATGGGTACATGACCAATTTCCATCCACTGGCGCTGAAAATCTTTCAGTGTTTCAACAGCCTGATTACGGTCATCTCCAACTTCAAAAGCTTTCACTTTCTCTATCAGTTCAAGCTTCAGCTTCATATTTTCCTCTTCGTGGCTTGAAACATTTTTAAAATACTCAGCCTTGGTTGAGAAAAATTCATCACAGGCAGCCCTGAAGCGCTTCCAGATTCTATCGCTTTGTTTACGGGGAACCGGGCCTATTTTTTTCCATTCATTCTGCATATTGATCAGATCGCGGCTGGTATTTTTCCAGTCGGTACTGTTGCGCAGAGCTTCAGCCTGAACACACAAATCGAGTTTCAGGTTAAAGTTATTCATTTGCTGTTCTTTCAGCTTGTTGAAAAACTCTTTTTTGGCATTAAAGAAGCCATCCAGCGAAGTTTTAAAGCGGGCCCAGATTTCGTTATTCTGTTTCTTGGGAGCCGGTCCGATAGATTTCCATATCTTCAGCAACTCAGTGATCTGAGCTGTGGCGTCCTGCCAGGCTTTAATAGAGTCGCTTTCAGTTTGAAGAATCTGCTCAGCTTTTTCGCAAAGAATAACTTTAGCTGTAAGATTTTGCTCCAGACCGTCCTGCATTTGTGTGTAATAATCACGACGGCGCTCATTAATCTTTTCAGTAGCACTGCGGAAACGATCCCACAATTCATCCTTTTTATCCTGAGGAACCGGGCCAATTTCTTTCCACTCTTCATGATACTGCTGCAACTGCTTGAACGACTTAATAATAGAAGACTCCAATACCAGTTCTTCGGCTTTTTCACAAAGGTGAATTTTAGCTTCAAGGTTCTTTTTCAGATCAAGATCCTTCAGCTCTTTATTGATTTTAACCTTATCGAAGAATTTTTCAACCAGAAAATGATAATTCTGCCACAGGGTATTGATTTCCCCTTTGGGCACCATCCCGATAGTTTTCCAACGCTCCTGCAGGGTCTTAAATTCGTCGTAGGTCTTTTTCAGCGTCTCTTCGGAATTGATCAACACTTTCAGCTCATCAAGAATCTGCGTTTTAGCTTCCAGATTGGCAATTTTAATCTTTTCCTGTTCTTCGTTATATTTACCTTTATTGTGCTTGTATATATTAAAGGCTGTTTTAAATCTTTCCTCAATTTCATCATCCTGAATAACCTGAGGAGCTGCAGCTGATTCGCCTTCGGTATCCGAATCAGTATCATCTGACACTTCGGCCAGTTTTGCATATTGCTCCTGCTTAAACTCCTTGTTCAGTTTCAGAAATGCAATTCGTATCAGGCCAACCGTTGATTTAATGGCATTTACGTTGGCATCCTGAACCAATTCTTCAAGCTTTTCAACCAATTGCTCACGGGTAAGCCCTTCAAACTGTGACTCCAGCTCTTCTTCCTGTTCAATTGAAGACTCGTCAACCTCATCTTCTTCTGTTGCATCATCAGTACTCAGAAATGTGTCTTCAGTCCCGGTTTCGTTTGCTACAGGTGCAGTTTCGGCTACAACTTCTTCAACAACAGCTGGCTGAGCAGTTTCTTCTTTAGTTTCAGCCTCAACAGTTTCAACTGGCTGCTCAACGGGAGCTTCGTCAACAGGCGTTTCTTCAGTTACAGCTTTATCTGCAACGTTTTCAACGTTTTCAACCGTATTTTCAACGGGAATGAGATTCTCCTCCTGACTGCGGTCATTATTTTCAGGATTCTGATTGGATTGATCTTTGGTTTCCATGAAGAATTCAAATGAATGATTAATAATAGGTTAACTCAGGCATTCCATCCATATCCGGTTTAAAGCGACTTCCCGGTAAACTGAACAAAAACTTACTTTTCAGGAGAAGCAATATTCCGGTTGCTACGGAGGCAGGATGATTAACTGTTAATTTTTCAGTTGTTTGGGTTCAAATTATCTTTTAGGGTTGCAAAAATAAGAATTATTTAATGCACCACCTATTCTTTTAATGAAATCAACGTCAATTATCTACAAATCCGAAAATTCCTCAAAGCGGCCTTTTATTAAAGATGAGGTAACCGAATTTAAGAAAAAAAGACCAGGGCTCGTTGTCGCCATTAAAATAATTAAGACTCAGACTAATAGGCCCAACCGGGCTAAAGAAAACGGTTGATGCCGATGCGATAGGCCATACTTTAAGCTTTTCGGCATTGGTAGCAAGACGGGTAATAGGTGTTTGCTCAATGCCGCGTGTTGGCATAAAGGCGAATGCTTCCAGCCTGAGATCCACATTCTTATGCAATTTGTAAATGTTTTTAAAACCAGCAGCCACATATTTATTTGCGCGCAAATGCGGAATAAAGCGCACACAACTTTCAGGAATAGGCTGAAAGGCGCTTGACGACAAAATACTTGAAGTATAATTGGAGAAATAGTCCTGTGAAGAGTAGAACGCCTTACCTAAAAACCCTAAACGGTAGTTACCACGGTTAACAAAGAAGTTTTCGTAAGTAAGGCCAGCCTGCAGCCAGGTATGCTTTTGGCGAATGCCTTCCGTTACAAGCGATGTGCTTCCGGGATGATAATTCTCCACTGCAAAAACAATAAATGTTTCCAGAGCCAGCCGGGCACCACTGCTTGGATATTCCTTGTTGTTCAGGGTATTAAACTCAAGAGTAACGCCCGGCGAATTAAAATTGAGCATAGTTTTATCAAGGGTGTCAGACCGCGAATATGCATTGGTCTGATAGTAGTCATCCCTGTTTAATCCCGATTTAAATTCAAATGTCAGCATCCCATCATTGGTAACCGGAAAACCCGTTGCCAGTGAAAGATAATTATCTCTCTCAATTAAAAAGAAAGGATCCTCATCCTCAAAGAAATAAGTATTGGTTTTAAAATAGTTAAACTTATTAAAAACAAAGCGGGCTCTGACAAAAAAGGGGGTTTTACGGGGAAAATCCAAACGAGTTTCAACAAACCCTGAATTGTAAAAGCGTCCAAAATAGCCATTGGCTTTAGCCTGAAATGAGTTTCTGTTCCACTTGCTGTATTGAAATTGCAGAAAAAGCTCATTAACAGCACTTGAAGTAACAGCACCTCCAACACTTGCCAGCAAATTATTTTGCGCCTGCACATCCAGTATCAAATCATAAAAGCCTGTGGATGCATTATATTTCATCTGCGGATAAATGTGCTCAATCTTATCCTCTGTCAAAAGCTTAAAATACTCCGGTTTAATCAACTCCAGACTAAGTCCATTACTTTTATTCCCGTTTTTAATTTTTGAAGTATTGAAGATGTTTTTTCTTAAAATCCGGTTCACATATTCAAACTGACCACTCGAAAGCCCTGAAACCAAAAAATTACTGATATAAAGTGGCGGTTTTTTGTTTAAGAATCTTTCACGTTTAATGGCCATTTCATCTTTACTCACACTGTCCACTACAAACTTCCTGATTTGAGGAATCAGCCTTTGGGCCGCCACATAACCGCTATCGATAAATTGTCGGGTGTTGGAAAAATCGAGCACACTTACTTTTTTCAGTTGTGGCTTTATCAGAACGCTATTGTCGCAGATGACCGAATAATCGCTTTTTTGCATCAGCATATTCTGCAATTGCGAAACCAGGTTGTTGGCTTCAGGTTCGGCATTATTTGAAGCCGCCTGACTACCAATAATAATATCCGGGAAAAAATCGTCGAGCATTACGTTGGCCGGAAAATTATTGTACATGCCACCGTCGAACAACAATGTTCCGTTAATTCTGATGGGTTTAAAGTAAAAAGGATAGGTCATAGACGCTCTGACAGCACTGCCGAGGTCCCCGTTTTTTAGTGTAACCGGTTCAGCCCTGGCAATATCAGAAGCCATGCACCGGTAAGGAACCATCAGACTGTCGAAATTATAATTTGCGGCAGCACCTGCACCGGCAAAAATCTCCATAAATACAAAATCCATCAGTACAGGAGAAACGATATTGGTTGGAAGTAAAGGGGTAATAACAGAATCAACCCTGAATTTAAAATCAACCCAACTGGCATCTGGCTCCGGTTTTTTAAAGAAATAAGCATACTTCTTATCAATCTTACCTGAGACCCAGTAATCAAATTCTTTGGAGGTAACTATTTCTTCCATTTCGTCAGGCGAATACCCTGAAGCATATAAACCACCAATGATGGCTCCCATTGATGTGCCCGCAACATAATCGATAGGAATTCCGGCTTCTTCAAGTGCACGAATCACCCCTATATGTGTAACGCCTTTAGAACCTCCTCCACTGAGCACCAGTCCAACTTTTTGAGCACAGGCCTTTTGCAAGCCGGTAAGCAGCAAAATAAAAGAAAGAAGAAAGAGTAACTTCCTGATCATAAATTATTTCCGGAAATTTTCAACAACAATAATTAAAACGTAAAGGTAACAAAAAAGCCCGGATATGTATCTGAAAACACATCCGGGCAATATTAAATCATGATGAAATTTCAGGCTTTGTCGAGCCCCTGCTTCAAATCAGCTATAAGATCATCAACATCCTCTATGCCAACCGAATAACGAACCAATCCATCGGAAATACCGGCTTTTATCTTAGCTTCGTGAGGCACTTTGGAGTGAGTCATAGAGGCCGGATGCTGAATAAGTGTTTCAACACCACCCAATGACACTGCCAGAATTGCCAGCTTCACATTATCCATCAACACCTTACCGGCTGTCAGTCCTCCCTTTAATTCAAAACTAATCATCGAACCAAAACCATCCATCTGAGATTTGGCTAGTTCGTGCTGAGGATGAGACTCCAGACCGGGATATTTAACCCACTCAACCTTCGGATGATTTTCAAGAAAACGTGCTATTTTCATTGCACTTTCCTGGGCGCGTTCTACCCTTATTCCCAATGTTTTAACTCCGCGAATAACCATATAAGCCTGATGAGGATCCATATTGCAACCCATGGTTACCATCATGCTGCGCAATTTAGTTCCAAGCGCTTTATCTTTGGCCACAATCATTCCGGCTACAATATCAGCATGACCATTTAAAAATTTAGTCATGGAATGAAAAACCACATCAGCGCCAAGTTCAAGCGGCCGCTGAAGATAAGGACTGCTAAACGTATTGTCCACTACCAAAACTATACCGTGAGCATGCGCCAGTTCGGCACAAGCTTTCAGATCGGTAATATCCATGGTCGGATTGGCGGGCGTTTCAACATACAACATCCTGGTATTGGGTCTGATGGCAGCCTTTATTTCTTCAATGTTAGCTGTATTCACATAAGTTGACTCTACCCCAAAGCGCGACCAGTGTTGTTCCATCACAACACGTGACGGGCCGTAAACAGCGGCTGAACTGACCATGTGATCACCTTTTGATAAAAGTGCCATATAAATGGTATTCACCGCAGCCATACCCGAGCTTGTGGCAATACCCTGTGTACCAGACTCCAAATCAGCCACGAGAGTTTCAAGCGCATGAATGGTTGGATTGCCTATACGGGTGTATATAAAACCATCATCTTCACCTGAGAAACATCTGGCCCCGTGGTCAGCATTATCAAAAATAAAAGTTGATGTCTGATAAATGGGAACGGTAGCGCTTCCCAGCGGATTTTCAAATTCTCCTCCATGAATCATTCGGGAATTCATCCCTAATTTGGTACTGTGTTTCATTGTATGATTTGTTAGTGTTTATTTTCGATTTCTTTCTGTACAATCAGGCCTCCAGTGGCCATGGCTTGATTTCAAACAGATTTCCGGAACGATCAGTAATAAAGGCCAGCTTTTTCTCAGGCTGGTCGATGACCACCACTTTGTACCCTGCGTTTTCAGCTGCCCTGCATACGTCATCAATCACAGGTAAGTTGAGGCAAATGTGAGAAACAGCCATACCTGCCTGCATCTCAAAGTGATAAAGTTCAATTTTAAAATTTTCTCTCTCAACCACTGTCACTTTCAGCACGCAATCTACACCAAATATCCGGAATGCAGTTTCCCTGTCAATGCTAAAGGCGTATAATTCAATAAATCCAAGAATTTTACAGTAGAAATCCTGAATATCTGCCGGAAACCTGACAGGAATGGCCACATGATTCAGAAAGTTGCTTAATTTTTCCATTTGAATTAATCGTTACTGGAATTACTGATGGGATGATTTTCGCGAATCATCACAGAACCACATGAGGTACATACCAGACTTCTGCATGGAATTCCCGCCTGATGTGAAACCCGCAAACCACAGCGGGGACAGAGACAATAACCAGTTTGATGAACAGCAGGCCGGGGCAGCAAATCACTGTTATCAGACAAAACAGGCTTGCTGAGCAGCACTATATGAGAACTCCGGCACACCGGGCAACCGGAAACTTTAGGTTGATTTTCAGGCGGACTGAAAGCAGTACTGCAAGCCTTGCACCTAAACCAAACTTCATCGAACGACACGTTTCCACCTTCAATAAGCACCGAAAGGCCCTCTACCAAAGCTCTCGCCAGTTTTTGTCTGGCCTGATCATAAATCCTTGAATAAGTCGGACGCGAAATATTCATTTTATCAGCGGCTTCCTGCTGCGGAATTCCCTCATAATCAGAAAGTCTGAGCGACTCATACTCTTCATACAACAAGGAAACACTTCCGTTTGAGCCTGATGAGATACCAAACGGAGCAAAGCCGGATGCTACCGGTGGCCTGTAAATTCGTCTGTTTCTTTTGGGTCTGGGCATAAGTACTCTCAACTTTGAGCCCGCAAAGTTATGAACATTCGTTCAATAACAAAACCGCTGATTACTTATTCTTTTTAACGCCCCAGGAAAGGCTTTCAAATGCCGTTTTGCTGCGGGTTTCCTTAAAAATTCCCTCATTAATGGCTTTAATATCTTCAATTGTATAAAAAGCGTTGGGGTTAAAACGATTGATAATCGACGTAACATGGGCAATATCCTTTCGTTTGATGATAGTAAATACAATATTTACCACCCCTTTACTTCCTTCGGCCTCAACCGAAGTTACACCATAATTATTTTCCCGAAGAAAGGCAATCAATTCGCTGGTATCCTTTTTAGGAATAATCCGTATCAACACATTCCCCAGCGACAATTTTTCTTCAATCACCATACCAATATAATTGCCCATCGCAAAACCACCACCGTAAGCAATATAGCACAAGACATTATCAAGGTGTTTCATAATTTGACTAACAGCCAAAAGCCATATGATGACTTCAAAAAAACCAAGAAATGGTGCCAGTTTTTTATGGCCTTTCGAAAGAAAAATAAGTCTCAGCGTTCCAATAGTCTGGTCGCTGATGCGGGCAAGAAAAATAAGCAGGGGAAGGATTACCCAGGTGAACACAGGTGAATCCTGAATAAAAAGCGACGAAATATCCATAGGGTTATCAAATTATGCAATTACAAAGTTAATCTAAAACAAAATCGCAGCCAAACGCACCTTCGCCCCGAGTCAGGCAATTGGTTATAGATAAACCATGTCAATATACACTTTAACTTTAACTTTAACTTTAACTGCAACCGCACACCCTTAAAATCTGCCTATCCGGCAGACATTAAATTTTGTACATTTGATTGCAGTAATCAAAAACGAAGCATATACCCCATGGAGAATCAGGAAGTAGAAGAAATAAAGCACATTTCGGTTGGCGATTGGCTTTTAACTATTCTTATAACAATAATTCCCTTCGTCAACATCATCATGTTGTTTGTTTGGGCGTTTTCAAAAGGCACCAATAAATCAAAGGCCAACTGGGCCAAAGCCTCTCTTTTATGGATAGTGATATCAGTCATTCTGGCCACCCTCATCATCGTATTTTTTGGAGCTGTGATGTTAGGATTTTTAGAATCAGGGCCTGACTTTATTGACACCCCTTCCTATTGATCAGATATTGACTCATAACAGATCCTTTCAAAAAAGCTTCATCAGGCCTTCGTTTTGTTTTGCAAAACCAGGCAGCTGTAACAAAATGGGCATAAAAAAAGCAGGATTGCTATGAAACACATAACAGTCCTGCAAAAAAGATTTGAATAAATTAAGCCTGGGCTGTTGGGCCTCCTAATGAAAAAGGCATACTTGCATCACTTTCCTTGATATTACCATGAATAGCTTCAAACTTGGCAATATTTTCGCGCAGAGCTCCCATCAGGCGCTTTGCATGTTGCGGTGTAAGAATAATTCTCGACTTAACTTTAGCCTTGGGCACACCAGGCATCATTTTAACAAAATCAATAATAAACTCAGCATTAGAATGTGTAATGATAGCCAGGTTTGAATAGATACCTTCAGCCATTTCATCACTAAGTTCGATATTAATCTGGTTTTGTTTGTTATCGCTCATTTTCGTAAAATTTTATCAATGAAAACAAAGGCGACAGTTTTCGTTAACCTGCCGCCTTTGTAATTTATAGATTAAGCATCATAGTCATCGGCTTTCGAAGCCATGAGCTTTTCATATTCGTCCTTTGAGCCAACAATAAGATCGTCATACTCACGAAGACCTGTACCGGCAGGGATAAGGTGACCTACAATTACATTCTCTTTAAGGCCGAGCAGTTCATCACTCTTGGCATTAATGGCAGCAACTGTGAGCACTTTGGTTGTTTCCTGGAACGAAGCAGCAGAGATAAAGCTCTTTGTCTGCAACGAAGCGCGGGTAATACCCTGTAGCACTTGCTTAGCTGTAGCAGGCTGAGCATCGCGGGCTTCAATCAGTTTTTTATCACGACGCTTGAGCAATGAGTTTTCATCGCGCAGTTTACGCGCCGTAACAATCTGACCTGATTTGAGCGTAGTAGAATCACCGGCATTTACAATAACCTTTTTACCGAAAATCCAATCGTTCTCATCGTGGAAATCAATCTTATTTACAAGCTCACCTTCGAGGAACTTGGTATCGCCCGGGTCAGCCACTTCAACTTTACGCATCATTTGGCGCACAATCACCTCATAATGTTTATCATTGATTTTCACACCCTGTAAACGATAAACCTCCTGAATTTCGTTGACGATATACTCCTGAACTTTCATCGGGCCTTTAATTGCCAGAATATCGCTTGGAGTCATAGCACCTTCTGAAAGCGGGGTACCTGCTTTAACATAGTCGTTTTCCTGAGCGAGAATCTGTTTGGAGGTAGGAATCAGATAACTCTTTTCCTCACCGGTTTTTGAAGTAATGATAACTTCACGGTTTCCTCTCTTAAGCTTCTTGCCAAACGAAACAACACCGTCAATTTCGGCAACAACAGCCGGATCGGATGGGTTACGCGCTTCAAACAATTCGGTAACACGTGGCAAACCTCCCGTGATATCGCCTGACTTACCAATAGCACGTGGAATTTTTACAAGAATTTCCCCTGCTTTGATTTTCCGGTTTTCTTCAACAATGATATGCGCACTTACAGGAATATCGTAAACCCTTAAATCTGAGTTATCAGCACCAACAATGCGGATACTTGGGTTTTTGGTTTTCTGACGTGATTCAATAATAACTTTGTCATGATATCCGGTTTGCTCATCCGATTCAACGCGGTAAGTTGTACCTTCAATAATATTATCAAAAATAACTTTACCAGAAACTTCAGAGAGAATGACAGCGTTATAAGGATCCCAGTCGCTAATCATAGCTCCTTTTTGCACTTCATCGCCCTGGCGGAAATATAAATTAGCGCCATAAGGAATATGAGCAGAAGCGAGAATAATACCGGTATTCTTATCAACGATACGCATTTCAGCCGAACGACCGATTACGATATCATATTTTTTACCTTCAGCATTCTCATATTCAACAAACCTGAGCTCATCAATTTCGAGAATACCATCGTATTTTGCTTCAATACGGGATGAAACGGAGATATTGGAAGCAGTACCCCCAACGTGGAAAGTACGCAATGTAAGCTGAGTACCAGGTTCACCGATGGATTGTGCGGCGATAACTCCAACAGCTTCACCTTTCTGTACCATTCGGCCGGTAGCCAGGTTACGTCCGTAACAATTGGCACAAACACCTTTTTTCGATTCGCAGGTAAGTACCGAACGAATTTCAACCGATTCAATCGGAGAATCTTCAATAACCCTTGAAATCTCTTCGGTCAACTCAGAACCTGCAGAAACAATGAGTTCTCCTGTTTGAGGATGATAAATATCATGCAGGGATACACGACCAAGAATACGATCGTACAGTGTTTCAACAACTTCCTCATTTTTCTTAAGGGCGGTAGTTGTTAATCCGCGAAGTGTTCCACAGTCAGGTTCAGTAATCACCACATCCTGCGAAACATCTACAAGCCTACGGGTAAGATAACCGGCATCCGCAGTTTTAAGAGCGGTATCGGCCAAACCCTTACGGGCACCGTGCGTTGAGATAAAGTACTCGAGAACCGACAATCCTTCCTTAAAGTTTGAAAGAATCGGGTTTTCAATAATTTCGCCTCCTGTAGCACCTGATTTCTGTGGTTTGGCCATCAGACCCCTCATTCCTGAGAGCTGACGAATCTGCTCTTTGGAACCGCGGGCACCTGAATCAAGCATCATATAAACAGGGTTAAATCCTTGTTTATCCTTCGCCAGATTTTCCATCAGGGTGTAAGTCAAACGGGAGTTGGTATGTGTCCAGATGTCAATAATCTGGTTATAGCGTTCGTTATTAGTAATGAAACCCATGTTATAGTTACTCATTACCTCTTCAACCTCAGCATTGGCCTGGCTCACAAGCTCTTCTTTCACTTCCGGAACAATAACATCACTCAGGGTAAACGACAAACCTCCTCTGAAAGCCATCGTGTAACCAAGGTTTTTGATATCATCAAGGAATTGAGCTGTTTTAGCTGTACCTGTCTTTTTCAATACATCTCCGATAATATCGCGAAGCGCTTTTTTCGTAAGCAACTGATTGATATAACCGAACTCTTTGGGCACAACCTGGTTAAAAAGAACACGACCAACAGTTGTTTCAATCATTCTCTCAACGAATTCACCATTTTCAGGAACGCTGATTTTGATTTTGATATGAGCATGCAGGTCAATAACCTTCTCATTATAAGCAATAATCAGTTCTTCCGGTGAATAGAAAATCATACCTTCACCTTTTACAGGGCTTTCAGGAATTGATTTACGGCCTTTGGTCATATAGTAAAGACCAAGAACCATGTCCTGAGAAGGAACTGTAATAGGCGCACCGTTGGCAGGGTTCAGAATATTGTGAGAAGCAAGCATCAGCAACTGGGCTTCCAGCACTGCTGCGTTACCAAGCGGAACGTGCACAGCCATCTGGTCACCGTCAAAGTCGGCATTGAAAGCCGTACAAACGAGCGGGTGAAGCTGAATAGCTTTTCCTTCAATCAGCTTGGGCTGGAAAGCCTGAATACCTAATCTGTGAAGAGTTGGAGCACGGTTGAGCATCACCGGATGGCCTTTCAGGATATTTTCGAGGATATCCCACACAACCGGATCTTTTCTGTCAACGATTTTCTTTGCTGATTTGACCGTTTTTACGATACCGCGTTCAAGCATTTTGCGGATAATAAATGGTTTAAACAGCTCAGATGCCATATCCTTGGGGATACCGCATTCATTAAGTTTCAATTCAGGACCTACAACAATAACCGAACGGCCTGAATAGTCAACACGTTTACCAAGAAGGTTCTGACGGAAACGGCCTTGTTTACCTTTAAGACTATCGCTTAAAGATTTGAGGGCACGGTTTGATTCCGTTTTAACGGAATTGGCTTTACGTGAATTATCAAACAATGAATCAACAGCTTCCTGAAGCATACGTTTTTCATTACGCATAATTACATCTGGAGCCTTGATTTCAATCAGTCGTTTTAACCTGTTGTTACGAATAATAACCCTTCTGTAGAGGTCATTCAAATCGCTTGTTGCAAATCGTCCGCCATCAAGAGGCACCAAAGGACGAAGTTCAGGTGGAATAACAGGAACCACTTTTACAATCATCCATTCAGGGCGATTCTCAATACGGGTCTGAGCATCGCGATAAGCTTCAAATACCTGGAGGCGTTTGAGTGCATCAGCTTTACGCTGCTGAGAAGTTTCATTATTCGCTTTGTGCCTGAGCTCATATGATTCAACATCCAGGTCAAGACCTTTCAATAATTCATATAGGGCTTCGGCACCCATTTTAGCCACAAATTTCTGAGGATCACTATCATCAAGATACTGATTTTCTTTGGGAAGTGAATCCAGAACTTCAAAATATTGCTCTTCGGTAAGGAGCGCCATTTTTTCAATTTTGACTTCCTCTTTCAGCATCACACCTTCCATGATACCAGCTTGAACCACTACATAACGTTCGTAGTAAATAACTGAATCAAGCTTTTTTGTATTCATGTTCAGCAGAGCGCCGATTTTATTCGGCAATGATCTGAAGAACCAGATGTGAGCTACTGGAACTACAAGCTGAATGTGTCCCATACGTTCGCGGCGAACTTTCTTTTCAGTTACTTCAACCCCGCAACGGTCGCAAACAATGCCTTTGTAACGTATTCTTTTATACTTACCGCAATGACATTCCCAATCTTTTACCGGCCCGAAAATACGTTCGCAGAATAAACCATCTCGTTCAGGTTTATAGGTACGATAGTTAATGGTTTCGGGCTTCAGTACCTCACCACTTGAGCGTTCGAGAATCATCTCGGGCGACGCCAGACTAATGGTGATTTTGGAAAAATTGCCGGAGATAGTGCTGTCTTTTCTGAAAGCCATATGCTTAGGAATAAATATATTAACGTGAAAAATGTGAAATACCGGTTTTACCTGTCTGCCAGGCTATTCCGCTAAGCGAAAAGGACGGGCAGACAGGTATTCCGTTTTTATCAATCGAAAGTTATATTCAGGCCAAGACCCCTGAGCTCATGCACAAGTACATTGAACGATTCAGGAATTCCGGGTATTGGCATATTCTCACCTTTAACAATGGCTTCATATGCTTTAGCCCTGCCCATTACATCATCCGATTTAACTGTAAGTATTTCCTGAAGTATGTGCGAAGCACCAAATGCTTCAAGTGCCCAGACTTCCATTTCACCAAAACGCTGACCTCCGAATTGTGCTTTACCACCAAGCGGTTGCTGCGTAATGAGCGAATAAGGTCCGATTGAACGGGCATGCATTTTATCATCAACCATGTGATGAAGCTTAAGCATATAGATATACCCAACGGTTGCGGGTTGATCAAAACGCTCTCCGGTACCTCCGTCATGCAGATAAACACGACCATTTTCAGGCAAGCCTGCTTTGCGCAGGTACTCATTAATTTTGTCGTGGGAAGCACCGTCGAAAATTGGTGTGGCAAAGCTCAAACCAAGTTTCTTTCCTGCCCAGGCCAGAACAGTTTCATAAATCTGTCCCAGGTTCATACGTGAAGGTACTCCCAAGGGGTTCAGTACAATATCAACCGGTGTTCCATCAGCCAGGAACGGCATATCCTCTTCACGAACGATACGGGCTACAATACCCTTGTTTCCGTGACGTCCTGCCATTTTATCACCGACTTTAAGCTTACGTTTTTTCGCAACATAAACTTTTGCCATCTGAACGATACCGTTTGGAAGATCATCGCCCACAGTGGCCACAAACTTCTTACGGTTATATACTCCAAGTATTTCCTTGTACTTGATAATGTAATTATTGATCAATGACTTGACCAAATCATTTACATCCTTATCCGTGGTCCATTTACTTGGATTTACACTCAGGTAATCAACACCCATCAGCATTTTCTGGGTGAATTTTACCTTTTTAGGTACGATTTCTTCTTTAAAATTGTTGTAGACACCCTGAGATGTTTTACCTGAAACCAGAATAGTAAGTTTATCAACCAACTTCGTTTTCAGATCGTGTGAATTTTTAACAAACTCATCATCCAGAATCTTGACAACATCCTTCTCTTTGGCTTTCACCTTGCGGTCTTTAATCATCCGCGAGAAGAGCTTCTTGTCCACAACAACACCTTTCATTGAAGGAGGTGCTTTCAACGATGCATCTTTCACATCACCGGCTTTGTCACCAAAAATCGCTCTCAGAAGTTTCTCTTCAGGTGTAGGATCACTTTCACCTTTCGGTGTGATTTTTCCAATCAGGATATCGCCTTCATTAACTTCAGCACCGATGCGGATAAGTCCATTTTCATCCAAATCCTTGGTTGCTTCAGTACTTACATTCGGAATATCATTGGTTAATTCTTCAACACCACGTTTGGTATCGCGAACCTCCAGAACAAATTCCTCGATATGAATGGAAGTAAAGATATCTTCTTTAACTACTTTTTCAGAAATAACAATAGCATCCTCAAAGTTGTAACCCTTCCACGGCATAAAAGCTACCATCAGGTTACGTCCCAGTGCTAAATCGCCGAGGTTTGTACCGTAGCCTTCACAAAGTACCTGACCTTTTTTAACCTTATCGCCCTTGCGAACGATAGGACGAAGATTCATACAGGTATTTTGATTGGTACGCGAAAATTTGGTGAGAGGATAATGCTTCACATCATCGTCAAAACTCACCAGTTTTTCGTCTTCCATGCGGGTATGACGAATAACAACCTCAGTAGCATCAACAAACTCTACAAGTCCGTCACATTCAGCTGTAACAAGCACGCGTGAATCAAATGCCACACTTTTCTCAATACCAGTACCAACAATTGGGGCTTCAGGATTCAGCAAAGGCACAGCCTGACGCATCATGTTAGAACCCATCAAAGCACGGTTGGCATCATCATGTTCAAGGAAAGGAATAAGGGAAGCCGCAATGGATGCGATTTGATTGGGGGCTATATCAATAAGGTCAACATTCTCCTTTTCAACAATAGGATAATCTGCAAGGTACCGTACCTTAATACGATCGTGCACAAAATTACCATCATCATCCATTGGAGTTGTTGCCTGAGCAATTACTTTGTTTTCTTCTTCCTCTGCGCTAAGATAAACAGCGTCTTCCTTAGGATCAACCCTTCCATTCACTACCCTTTTATAAGGCGTTTCGATGAAACCGAGACGGTTAATCTTGGCGTAAACGCAAAGAGAGGAAATAAGACCAATATTCGGACCTTCAGGAGTTTCGATAGTACACAAACGACCATAATGGGTATAGTGAACGTCACGAACTTCAAAACCAGCTCTTTCACGTGAAAGACCACCCGGACCCAGAGCAGAAACCCTGCGTTTGTGTGTCAATTCAGCAAGAGGATTGGTTTGATCCATAAATTGTGACAACTGATTGGTTCCAAAGAAGGAGTTGATAACAGAAGACAGTGTCTTTGCATTGATCAAATCCATTGGTGTAAACACCTCATTGTCACGCACATTCATTCGTTCTCTGATGGTACGGGCCATACGAGCCAAACCAACACCAAACTGATTGTACAACTGCTCGCCAACGGTACGAACCCTACGGTTACTCAAGTGGTCGATATCATCTACTTCAGTGCGCAGGTTAATCAGGCTTATCAGGTATTTAATAATAGAGATAATATCCTGTTTGGTCAGCACCTTGGTATCGAGCGATGTATCAAGGTCAAGTTTTTTATTGATACGATAACGGCCTACATCGCCTAAATCGTAACGTTTGTCAGAGAAAAACAGTTTCTCAATTATACCACGGGCAGTTTCTTCATCAGGCGGCTCAGCATTACGCAATTGCCTGTAAATATATTCAACAGCTTCCTTCTCAGAGTTGGCTGTATCTTTTTGCAGGGTATTAAAAATAATTGAGAAGTCAATATTATCAGGATCATCGCGGTGTAACAGAATAGTTTTAGCACCCGACTCAACAATAAGATCAATATGATGATTTTCGATAACGGTTTCGCGGTCAATAATCACCTCGGTACGTTCAATCGAAACAACTTCTCCGGTATCTTCATCCACAAAGTCTTCTGTCCAGTTTTTCAACACTCTGGCAGCAAGACTACGACCAACCACTTTTTTAATACCGGCTTTCGAAACTTTTACTTCTTCAGCGAGATTAAATATTTCAAGAATATCCTTATCAGTTTCATAACCAATAGCTCTTAACAATGTGGTTACCGGAAGTTTTTTCTTTCGATCGATGTAAGCATACATCACATTGTTAATATCAGTAGTAAATTCCATCCAGGAACCTTTAAAAGGAATAATCCTGGCAGAAAAGAGCTGAGAACCATTAGCATGATAACTGGTACCGAAAAAAACGCCAGGAGAACGGTGCAACTGAGAAACCACCACCCTTTCAGCTCCGTTTACCACAAAAGTGCCTTTCGGAGTCATATAAGGAATCATACCCAGATAAACATCCTGTATGATAGTTTCAAAGTCTTCGTGCTCAGGGTCGGTACAATAAAGTTTAAGTTTGGCCTTCAGCGGGACACTATAGGTGAGGCCCCTTTCAATACACTCTTCGATAGAGTAGCGCGGAGGATCAATAAAATAATCGAGGAACTCGAGTACAAAATTGTTCCGTGCATCTGTGATCGGAAAATTTTCCGCGAAAACCTTATATAAACCTTCAGAAGCCCTGTTTTCAGGGTTTGTTTCCAATTGGAAAAAATCCTGAAATGACTTGATCTGTATATCAAGGAAATCAGGATATTCGGCTTTATTTTTTAAGGTTCCGAAACTTATACGTTCGATAGTTTTTGAAGCCAAGGTTGTAAAATTTAAAGTAAATACTCAATTATTTAAACAATTAAACCCGATTAAATAATCGGGAAACAGCAGATTCTGCACCTAAGCGTACGCCCAGGAACAGAACCTGCATGTATAATTGTAAAATATCATCTACTTATTTTACTTCAACCTCTGCTCCAGCTTCTTCGAGTTGTTTTTTCAGTGCTTCAGCTTCGTCTTTAGAAACGCCTTCTTTGATTGCTTTAGGAGCTGCATCTACAAGTTCCTTAGCCTCTTTAAGTCCAAGGCTGGTAAGCTCTTTTACAAGCTTAACAACTGCCAGTTTAGCCTGACCAGCGTTTTTCAGAATTACGTCAAATGCAGTTTTTTCTTCAACTGCTGCAGCTTCACCTGCACCTGCACCTGCCATCATAACAGGAGCAGCTGCTGCTGGCTCAATTCCGTACTCGTCTTTAAGAATCTGGGCTAATTCGTTAACTTCTTTAACAGTCAGGTTAACCAATTGTTCTGCAAAAGCTTTTAAGTCTGCCATTTTTATTTTTGTTTAAATTGTTTTACAATGAAAGATTTTGACTCATTTTGATTCATTCCAATGCTTCTTAATGAAGCTTATGCTTCCCTTTCAGAAAGGGTTTTAAGAACGCCACTCAACTTATGACCGCCAGATTGCAATGCTGAAATAACATTATTAGCAGGCGATTTAAGAGCGAGAATGATATCTCCGATGAGTTCATTCTTCGATTTAATGCTGACAAGCATATCAAGGCTTTTGTCGCCAACAAACGACATTTCTTCAACATACGCACCTTTTAAAATAGGTTTAGCGCTGGTTTTACGAAATTCCTTGATCAACTTTGCAGGTCCATTGTTTTCTTCCGATAACATGATGGAAGTCGCACCCTTGAGCGTATCATAAAGTCCTGAAAAGTCCTTATCGGTACGTTCCATCGCTTTACGCAACAATGTATTTTTTACTACAATCAACTTCACATCCTTTTTGAAGCATAACCTTCTCAGATTACCGGTCACTTCAACGTTGAGGTCAGAGATATCAGTAATATAGATGTTGTTGCTGTTTTGCAGCTGCTCGGTTAGGGTGTCAATCAGTTGACTCTTTTCTTCTTTTCTCATGATTTTTTTTCAGTTTACGAGGAAAGTTCCACAGATTAACTTACGCAGTGATTGATTTTTGATCAACACGAATACCCGGGCCCATAGTACTAGACATAAATAAAGTTTTCATGTAAGTACCTTTAGCTGCGGTCGGCTTCAGTTTCACGATAGTCTGGAGAAGTTCTTTTGCATTTTCGAGCAATTTAGCTTCTTCGAAAGATGTTTTTCCGATGGCAGCATGCACGATACCGAACTTATCCACTTTGAAATCGATTTTACCGGCTTTTGCTTCAGTAACCGCTTTTCCTACTTCCATAGTAACGGTTCCGGTTTTGGGGTTTGGCATTAAGCCACGTGGTCCCAGGATTTTTCCAAGAGCACCAACCTTAGGCATAATGCTAGGCATAGTGATCACCACGTCAACGTCTGTCCAACCTTCTTTGATCTTTTGGATATATTCATCCAAACCATAAAAATCAGCACCGGCTGCTTTGGCTTCCTCTTCCTTGTCAGGAGTACAGAGAACCAAAACCCTTACAGTTTTACCGGTACCGTGAGGCAACATAACAGTACCCCTGACCATTTGATTGGCTTTACGGGGGTCAACACCTAACCGAACGTCAATATCAACTGAACTATCGAATTTGGTATTTGAAGTTTGCTTCACGATTTTTATGGCGTCGCTCAGGGTGTAGGTGCTGTTCTTATCGAACTTTGCTAGAGCCTCTTTCCTTTTTTTTGTCAATTTAGCCATTTCACGCCTTGTTAAGATTTTGTTTTAACAAATTTACTGTCACTGTTTTGTGTCAGTTTGTTATTAGTCAATAGCAAACGGTGGGGTTCCCGAAACGGTAATTCCCATGCTTCTTGCTGTTCCGGCAACCATACTCATTGCGGATTCTACAGTAAAAGCGTTGAGATCGGCCATTTTAATTTCGGCAATTGCCTTAACCTGATCCCAGGTAACAGATCCCACTTTTTTACGGTTGGGTTCTGCGGATCCACTTTTCAACTTGGTTGCTTCTAACAACTGAACTGCTACAGGAGGTGTTTTGATGACAAAATCAAATGATTTGTCTTTATAAACAGTTATGATAACCGGTAGGACTTTACCTGCCTGGTCCTGCGTACGCGCATTAAACTGCTTACAAAACTCCATAATATTAACACCTTTCGAACCCAAAGCAGGTCCGATAGGCGGTGAGGGATTGGCTGCAGCACCTTTTACTTGCAGTTTGATAAAACCGCTTATTTCTTTTGCCATTGTTGAAAACTTAGTGATTTATTACTTCACAATCACCCGTTCGTCAGTCTTTCTCTACTTGCATAAACCCTAATTCGAGGGGAGTTTTACGGCCAAATATTTTAACCATAACTTTCAATTTCTTCTTCTCCTCGTTAATCTCTTCGATTACACCGGTAAAGCTATTGAAAGGCCCATCAATTACGGTAACGGTTTCGCCAACGATAAACGGTACACTGACTTCTTCGCCCTGTTCCGTTAATTCATCAACTTTTCCTAAAATGCGATTAACTTCAGCGGGTCTAAGGGGAACGGGTTCACCTTTAGAACCAAGGAAGCCTATAACTCCTGGCACATTTTTTATGATGTGAGGAATTTCTCCAACCAGTATTGCTTCAATCAGAATATAGCCCGGAAGATAATTCCGCTCTTTACTCACTTTTTTACCTTTACGAACCTGATAGATTTTTTCAGTTGGGATAAGAACCTGTGATATATAGTCGCTGATTCCAAGACGGCTAATTTCGCTTTCAAGGTATTGTTTTACCTTTTTTTCGTTCCCGCTGATGGCCCGGATTACGTACCACTTTTTATTTTCGTCGCCCATACAGAAAAACGTAATAGATAAGATTGAATATCAAATAACTGATTGTTATTTATAATAGAGAAAGTGGTTACTTCGATTAAAACAGCAGGTAGAACTGTTTCAACAAAGTCTGGAAAGACATATCCATCAGATAAACGAGTAACGCGATTATGAGGGAAGCGATGGATACTACTATTGCACTACTTTGAAGTTCACTCCATGTAGGCCAGGAAGTTTTATTAATCAACTCGTCGTAACTTTCGTTGATATAGTCCTGAATTTTTGTCTTTGCCATTTTGACCAGATTTTTATTGCACGGGAGGAGAGACTCGAACTCCCAACCAACGGTTTTGGAGACCGCTACTCTACCAATTGAGCTACACCCGTTTGAATTCTTCCATGAGGAATAATCCCCGCCGAAATTATTATTTAATATGGCAGAGATAAAGGCATTCTTGCGAACACCTTTATCTCATGTATTCTTATGTATTAGTCAAGGATTTCTGTTACCTGTCCAGCACCTACTGTACGACCACCCTCACGGATAGCAAAACGAAGGTTCTTTGACATAGCAATCGGAGCAATCAACTTAACTGTAACTGAAAGGTTGTCACCTGGCATAACCATTTCAACTCCTTCAGGCAGAATTACTTCACCTGTAACGTCGGTTGTTCTGAAGTAGAACTGAGGACGATATTTATTGTGGAATGGAGTGTGACGTCCACCTTCTTCTTTTTTCAGGATATAAACCTCACCTTTAAATTCTTTGTGAGGAGTAACTGATCCAGGTTTGGCAATTACCATACCACGACGGATAGCTTCTTTGTCAATACCGCGAAGTAACAGACCTGCGTTATCTCCAGCTTCTCCTGTATCAAGGATCTTACGGAACATTTCTACTCCGGTTACTACTGATTTCAGTTTCTCTGCATCAAGACCGATGATGTCAACAGGGTCGCCAGTGTGAATAACACCAGTTTCAATACGACCTGTAGCAACAGTACCACGACCTGTGATTGAGAATACGTCCTCAACCGGCATCAGGAATGGTTTGTCAACATCACGTGGAGGCAGCGGAATCCATGCATCAACAGCATCCATGAGTTCAATAATTTTTTCTACCCATACTGGTTCTTTATTCAATCCACCAAGGGCTGAGCCACGGATGATAGGTGAGTTATCACCGTCAAAACCGTAGAAAGTTAACAAATCGCGGATTTCCATCTCAACGAGGTCGAGAAGTTCTGGATCGTCAACCAAGTCAACTTTATTCATGAAAACTACAAGGCGGGGAACACCAACCTGACGAGCGAGCAGGATGTGCTCACGGGTCTGTGGCATAGGTCCGTCAGTAGCAGCAACTACCAGAATTGCACCGTCCATCTGGGCAGCACCCGTAACCATGTTTTTAACGTAGTCAGCGTGACCCGGGCAGTCAACATGAGCATAGTGACGGTTTAATGTCTGGTACTCAATGTGAGCGGTATTAATTGTAATACCTCTTTCTTTTTCTTCCGGAGCATTGTCAATCGAATCGAATGACCTGAACTCTGACCATCCCTTGTCAGCAAGACACAGGGTGATAGCAGCGGTTAAAGTGGTTTTACCGTGGTCAACGTGACCGATGGTACCAACGTTAACGTGCGGTTTGGAACGATCGAATTTTTCTTTTGCCATATTAAATAATTGTTGTGTTAATTTTTGTAATTATTAAAAACTTACCATCAGTTAAATAATTCAGAGCCAATGACGAGAGTTGAACTCGTGACCCCTTCCTTACCAAGGAAGTGCTCTACCACTGAGCTACATCGGCTTATCACTAAATACCTGCCTGCATCGAATAAATCGGGCAGTACAGGTAATCAGCTTTGAGCGGAAGACGGGGCTCGAACCCGCCACCTATAGCTTGGAAGGCTATCGCTCTACCAAATGAGCTACTTCCGCATGTTGTATGAACAGGACTTGCACCTGTCATCATACAAGCATTAGTTTGTGGGGGGAGGAGGATTCGAACCTCCGAAGGCTGTGCCAACAGATTTACAGTCTGCCCCATTTGACCGCTCTGGTATCCCCCCGCAATTTTTATTTCAATACTTAAAGAACTGAGCCGATGGAGGGATTCGAACCCCCGACCAGCTGATTACAAATCAGCTGCTCTGGCCAACTGAGCTACATCGGCACGATGTCAATTTTTAAGAAGCATAATGCTACTTATATTTCCTTCCGGCTTGAAGACGAATAAATTTTTTAATCAACTTATTCACTAGAGCATTCCGGCTTTCGAAGAACTATGCTGCTTCGTTTTTAACTTGCAGCCCTTCTTTTCTAAAAGGACTGCAAATGTATAAACTATTTTGACACCAACAAATACTTTTCACTTTTTTTTAAATAATTCTTCAAAATTATTTTCTGAACTTCTCCTTATGTTTATCTAACTGCTTGCGTAGCGCGTCGATAGCTGTATCGGTCGCTTCTTCAAATGTTGTGCTCTGTTTTTTGGCAAATAGGTCATTCCCTTTTATCAATAGCCTGATTTCGGCAATTTTGTTATCATGTGATTCTACGTTATCGAGTTTGAGCGTTACTTCGCTACCTATGATACCATCATACACACCCGACAATTTCTCTACTTTTTCGTTGATAAAATCTTCCAGTTTCTTGTCGGTTCTGAATTTAACGGCGTTGATGCTAACTTTCATGATTCCTCCTTTTTTAAGCCCTTGGATGGGCGAGTTTGTATATAGACTTCAATTTTTCGACGCTCAGATGTGTGTACACCTGAGTTGCAGCCAGGCTGCTATGACCGAGTAATTCTTTAATTGCATTCAAATCTGCTCCTTCATTTAACATATGCGTGGCAAAAGTATGCCGCAAAACATGCGGACTTTTTACTCCACTTAGCCCTGCCCTGCTCAGGTAATAATTTACCTTACGATAGATAAACACCGGATAAGCCTTTTTTCCCTGATTAGTAACAAATATTTCCTGAACTCCCCCTGAAACAACGCCTGAACGTAAAATGAGGTAGTCATTTATCAGCTTCAGCAAGTCTTTAGTAACCGGAATTACCCTCTGTTTATTTCTTTTACCTGTAACTTTTATTGTGCAGGCTGAATAGTCAACATCTGACAGGCGAAGGTTAATCAACTCTGACAACCTGATGCCTGTACAGTAAAAAACTTCGAGAATCAGCAAATCACGACTAACTTCAAATGTATTGGCCTGAGCATTATGCTCCAGCGCCCGCTCCATTTCCGATACAGATGCAAACTGAGGAAGCCGCGACGGGGTATTGAGTGAAAATGCTTTTTTCAGCGGATTTTGGCTGAGAAGACTTTCCTTAAGTAAATAACGGTAATATGCCTTGAGGGAGGATAGTTTTCTGTTCACACTACGGGCACTTATACCCTGATCAATGAGTGCAGCCAGCCATGAGCGGATCATGGCATAGGTAACCTCAATGTCCTGTTCAATTCCATAACGTTCTGCGATAAAACCTTCAAATTGGGCAAGATCCGATTTATAGGCTTCGACAGTATTTACAGAGTAACGCTTTTCGAGTTGTATATATTGATAGAATTGAGGTCTGATCATGCACAAAAAAAAAGGAAAACTTTGAATCCTTGAAATTAATGTCTAAAAGTAAGACAATAATTCAGGAACACAAAATTTTCCTCCTTAAATCGCACTTAAAAAAGGCGGACTAGTTCTCTTCTGCCTGCTGTAACTGCTGAACGTAAATAGCGTGTAACCTTTGTTCACGATTTTTTACGGACGGTTTTGTAAATTTCTGCCTTTCACGCAGTTCTTTAACAACTCCGGTTTTTTCAAACTTTCTCTTCAGTTTCTTTAAGGCTCTGTCGATGTTTTCGCCTTCTTTAACGGGTACGATAATCATACGAAATACGCTCTCTTTCTGTTAATGGTTAATTGAAATCATTATTTAGGGGTGCAAAGATAGAATTTAGTTTTTACTTAACAAAATTCTAACTCATTTTTTTTCAGAGGTTTTCATTCAGATAATTTTCAATTAATGTAAAAAGATGCATTCTTGTGTTGCCTCCGTAAATACCGTGGTTACGATTTGTGTACAGCATCTGGTCAAACTGCTTACCAGCCTGTACCAGCCTTTCTGACAACTCCAATGTATTCTGGACATGCACATTGTCATCAGCTGTACCATGAATCAGGAGCAATTTGCCCTGCAGTTTTTCAGCAAAAAACAGCGGAGAGTTCTGATCGTATCCCTCTGGGTTGTCCTGAGGTTTGCGCATAAAACGCTCAGTATATATATTGTCATAATATCTCCAGTTAGTAACTGGCGCAACAGCAATACCGGTTTTAAAAACTCCTTCACCCTTTAACATACACGATGAGCTTATATATCCGCCAAAGCTCCAGCCCCAGATACCAATCCGGCCAGCATCAGCATAAGGCAGCGAAGCAGCGTAACGGGCAACCTCAATCTGATCTATGGTCTCATATTTACCCAATTGCATATAGGTAACCTTCCTGAAGGCTTCGCCCCTGGCTCCTGTCCCTCGGGGATCCACACACATAACAATGTAGCCTTTCTGAGCAATATATTCATCAAAGCCAAATCCCCATGAGTCAAGTACTTCCTGTGAATTAGGCCCGCTATACTGATTGAGCAGAACCGGATATTTTTTTGTTTGATCAAAATCAGGGGGATAAATCACCCATCCGTTAAGCGCAACACCGGCAGACGTGGTAAAAGTAAAGAACTCCTTTAAAGATGGATTATATTCATTGAGAGTGGCCTTTAAACTTTCGTTACTCTCAAGTACCCTTATTTGCTTACCAGATGCATCATACAAGGTATAAACAGGTGGCGTGCCAGCAGAGGAGTATTTATTTATGAAATAACGGAACGAACGGCTGAATTCGGCACTATTCGTACCTTTTTCTTTTGATACCGGTTTAATTTTACCGTCCATATTTACAGAATAAACTTCGCGTTGCAGGGGCGAAACGGCTGCAGCCTGATAATAAAACAGTTTTTTTACAGGGTCAAATCCATAATAATCAGTCACATCAAAACTTCCGGATGTAAGCTGCTTAACCCTATTCCCCTGCATATCATACAAATACAAATGACTCCACCCGTCCTGTTCACTTGTAAGAACAAAATGTTTGCTGTCAGGCAGAAAGCTGATATGGTCAAAATTACCTTCGTCAATATAGCATTTGTTTTCTTCAGTGTATAAGACCTGCGACTGCCCTGTTTGAGCATTTGACAGAAGAATTTCAAGCTTGTTTTGCAAACGATTTAACCTTAGTACGGCTAAAGACGAAGGGTTTTCGGTAAAGAAAATGCGAGGAATGTACTGGTCTTTTTCTGTTCCGATATCAGCCTGTACCGTTTTTGCTGATGCTACATTATAAATATGAACAGTTACTACTGAATTATCTTCACCAGCTTTCGGATATTTAAACTCGCTATTGGAAGGATACAAAGCATTCTTGTCAAGCGATGGTTTCTGCCCCTGAAACATGGTCATATTAAACATCTTTACGAGACGTTCATCAAATTTCATATAGGCCAGGCTTTGGCTGTCTGACGACCAGCTAAAGGCCTTGTTAAACTCAAACTCTTCCTCATACACCCAATCAGGGGCCCCGTTGATTATTTCATTGAATTTCCCATCACTGGTTATCTGAATTTCCGTGCCTTTAGCCGGATCTGCAATAAAAATATTGTTCTCACGGACAAATGCAACAAGTTTTCCGTCAGGCGAAAAAGTTGCCAGTTGCTGCATACCATTCACAGATAAAGGAACAAATGTACGCGCAGGTATGCTATATATATAATAGTCGGCAGTAAAAGACCTTCGGTAAAGCGGCTTATAATTGGACTGAATCAGGATGCTGTTTTCATCAGCACTAAATTCATAATCAACAATCATTTTCACTTTGCTTTCAGGAAAATCATCCAGATTAAGAATATGGACCACACTTTCGCCGGTTTTATAGCTGAATTTCTCAATTTTCCGGTAGTCGTCACTTAAGGTGGTGTAGTGAGCACCATCATTCATTGATTTCAGTCCATCGACAGACGAGGCTGCAAACACCCGGTTGGTGAGCACATCATTCAGTGTAAAAGGCTTTCTTTCAATTTGAGCCGTTGAGTCAATTGAAATCTGAACCAAAGCCAGAAAAATTGACAGCGTAACAAGAAGTTTTTTCATAAACAGAGCAAAAATTGTTAATTTATCGGGTCATTAAGTTTTTAAAACGTCAAAGATATAACTATCATGTGATTAAGAATGGAGAAACCGCCACAAACATCACAAAAAAATAATTAGGAAAAACCGTAAATCTTTTATCTTTGCAAACCCGTAACGGGATGTTAGCTCAGTTGGTTTAGAGCATCGCCTTGACAGGGCGGGGGTCACTGGTTCGAATCCAGTACATCCCACAAAAGCCGCTTTATTGCGGCTTTTTTATTGTAATTTCTTCCTGCTTTCAGTTCCCTTCAGTTGCCCGTATAACCACACCAATATACTGGTGGACAAGGTAATGCCAACAAACCATGCCACCAGTTCAATTGCATTCACTGTTTGATAAAGCACTGTTGCCAGATTCCCAATAATCAGCCATTGAAACACGTAAAATGCAGTTACATTGCGGCCTGTCCATTGCAAATAACCCACAATACGGCCGGAGTCATAGTGTTTAATTAAAATTCTAAAAGCTATAAGCCAGGCTCCCATAAACAATAAAGTCCACAGAAAATAAGAAATTCCGTGATGATAATAGGCATGTAAATCAGTGGTTATCGCCATTCCGTAAGGAGAAAACACTAAAAAGAGAATTACCAATGCAGCTGCTGCTTGCAGAACTCTGGAGGAAGGGATTTCGTGAATAATAAACTGTTTTTCGAACAAATAGAAACAATATCCCGCTAAGGGATAGGCAAGCCAGGGGAAAACCGGAAAATATGACCACCAGGTTGGTTTATAAAAATAAGCTTCCAGAAAAGTTAACCAACTATAATCAGTTGCACTTACGGGAATAAACATGACAGCTGCTGCTACCAAAATTGCAGATAAGAGCCAGTAAAAAACAGAATCACGAAAAATCAATCGTAAAAACGCAATGATGATAATGCTGAGTCCGGCAAGAAATAAGATATCAACTCCAAAAACATAGGATAGCCAATTTACCTGCAGTTCACCCCTGAGAATATGAAAAAAGAGGTTAAGATTAAGTCCTATATTCAATAAAAAGCCATACAACAACAACTTAAGTCCGCGAAGAATCATTTTTAGTGTTCCGGCGCTGGATTTTGCAAGAAAATACCCCATAACAGCCATGAATATTGGTGCAGCCGGAGGCCCTCCTAAAAAAAGTGAGACTTTACCCCAAATGCTGTGATAAATGTCCTGCGTGGCAAACAGCTCCATCAGATGCACCTGAATCATGAGTAAAACAGCTGTACCCTTCAGCACATCCGGCAATATCATCCTATTAGTCAAGGCTTTATCCATATTCTTGTTCAATTATCAAATTAATTGTGCACACCAGCTTACAAACCAACGGCATTGCATAGCGCAAACATAATATATTTGCATTTGCTGTAACATCAGCCTAATAATATTGCACAATTATTCAGGAATAGTATAACTCTCGGGCTAACGTCCAACACTATTTTTGCTTTCTTAAAAATTTCTCACAATTTTCAAACTTCCCAAAATGAAAAAACTCTTTATTACTTTATTGCTGTCAATGGCTTTAGCAATAGGTTTTAGCCAGATTACGCCTGACTTTTCTTACAATTATTCAGGAACTTTTGCAAAACTCTCCAGTTCAGGAAACAAGTTCTATCTGATGGATGTGGGATTATCGCAATGCAGAATTTACAACATGAATAATACCTTATGGAAAACCATTAACCTTTCTGTACCATCAGGAAACTATCTATATGACATTAAATATCTTTCTGAAGGACTTTTTACCAGTGACAACTCGCTGAGTATGGCTTATGTATATTACGCTTATGACGCCACCAATGCTTATTACACCTTTAATGCCAGAATTATCAGGGAAAACGGCACTGAGCTTCTTTCCATTCCCGGCTGCCAGTACATGGAAGTAATCAACATGGAGAATGATGGCCTGAAACTGGTGGCGTATTGC
Source organism: Lentimicrobiaceae bacterium (assembly GCA_020636745.1). NCBI lineage: Bacteria > Pseudomonadati > Bacteroidota > Bacteroidia > Bacteroidales > Lentimicrobiaceae > Lentimicrobiaceae bacterium. The sequence goes on from JACJXH010000004.1 coordinate 112,788, forward strand.
TATGATTATTCGGTGAGCCCCTATACCATCCAGACAAAAGTATATTCATTGCCCGGCACACTTCTGGCAACTGAAAAAACAGAAATCAATTCAGCGTCCAGACTTCCATTTCCCAATCCGGCGATTGAATATACAACCATTTCATATCAGCTTGGCAACGGAACCAGTACAGCAAACATGATTATTCATGATATACAGGGAAAAGAAATTGAAAGATTTACCATCAATAACAATATAGACCATATTACACTGCCAACAGGCAATTACAAATCAGGGATGTACTTCTACACCATTGAATCAGGGAACAACAAACAAGATTCAGGACGTTTTCTGGTAAAATAAGAGCCCGAATTCATTTTTCAATATAAAACGGAAGAGCTGCAGTCACCTGCAGCTCTTTCGTTTTATTAAGTCTTACCCTCAGGCCCTGAGGCTACATTTAAAACCTGTATGGATTTGGCATTGATTTTTCGGTACCATCACTCATATGCACATGTAAATCAGGCTGATTGAGCAGATTCATTATCTGTTCTTTTCCGGTAAGTGCAGGAGAATAAGTTAACCTCAACACCATTCCATTGTCTGTAAATAAAGTAGCAAACCTGACCACCCCTTTCTCATTGCTCAAATGACTGAGTAAATACCAGGGCATATCAGTCAGTTCAGGATCGGCTCCGTCAATAAAAGGCACATCCAGTGAATCAAGCTGTGATGGCTGATAGCTTTCAAAATCATTAAAATCAAGGACAACCGGTTCATATTTCAGACTTAAATATGCTGACAAGGATATCGCCTCTTCCTTAAGACGGATAGAAGCCACTTTAAAATCGGTTTCAGCTTCATAGGTCTCGCCTTCAAATGCCCATTTCAACTTTTCCTCTTCAATCAATTGCTTGATTTTATCAGTATTAAGCAACCGGCTGTCGAAATAAATGAGAGCATGTACAGGTTCTCCAAAAACAGTTTCAAAGGCCAGAATACCTTTAACCTGTTTGAAGCGAATTTCCAACAACATGGCATCATTTGGGTCAAAAAACTGATCGATGGCAGCTTCGGCAACTGCTACTGACGACAGACCCTGCGCAGGAGGTGCAACAATTGAACTTACCGGCGTAAAAATAGCCTTTTTAATTTCCTCATCAGTAAGAACAGATTTGTCGTAAAACACTTTAATGCTATGATCGGAAACAAATGTTTCGACACCCAACACCCCCTTAAGCTCTTTCATATGATTAGCAAACGACATGGAGCTACCATAGCATTTAATGCTTGTAAGACCTGCCTGGCGATAAATACCGGCTTTGCTGATCTGTTCGGATGTCCCCCACCGGATATTAATGGTAGGGATATCGGTAAATGATGCAAAAACAAGGCCTGACACTACTAAAACAACCACAGCTGCGGCCGGCAGCCAGTTTAATTTCTTACGGTTAATCATCAACGTATCCTTCTCAGGACATTGGGTTATACAATCGCCGCAGAGGTGACAATCAATATGCTCAACCGAAGGTTTATCAGAGATTTTAATGGCCATCGGACAAACTTTATCGCAAATTCTGCAGGAAGTGCACGTATCAGCATTGCGGGTTATTTTAAAGAAAGGCATCCCCAGGAATTTAAGCCTGGTTGTTTCAAGAATCATTCCGGTAAGGCACAAGGCGGCTAACAGCCATATCCAACTGATTGAGATTCCGGCTACAAGCGTTAAAAGCATATAAACGCCCGTTATTCCCAGGAAGAAATAGCCGTATGTAAAAATATTGGATGCCGCGCTGAGCGGGCAAAAATATTTGCACCACAACTGGCGAACGAAGAAAGAGCCGGGTATTGCCAGAAAAAGTGCCATAATAGCGTAACTGAGTACCACATCAGAACTAAATCCTGAAAAAACAGCATAATAGGGATCAAAGGTTTTGCAAAACAACTCGCTGCTCGACACACTATAATAAAAGGTAATAAAAAGAATAGCATACTTAACCACCCGCAACAAACGATCAGCCATTCCGCTGATTGTAATATTCAGTTTCATTTTCCTTCCCAGGCGGCTCAGCCATTCTGTAAAAGTTCCAATCGGGCAAATGTAACTGCAAAAGAGCTTGCTAAAGATAAAAATGCCAAGCATCAAGGCCAGCCCCATTGAAATTTGAGTTGTAGTCATTGAACAAGCCAGAGAGCTATTGGCCAGAAAAGATGAGAATGCCTGCAATCCGCCAAACGGACAATAAGCCTCAAAATCAGAAGTATAAGTTTTATCAAAATAAGGACGGATTACAAGGTAAGCCAGCATGAGCACTACAAGCCATTGTAATACCAGGCGATAATAATTCTTTTTAACGACTCTTGCCATATGAATTTGAGTTATTGATAATTTAAAGCTCAAATGTAAAAACTTATTCAGCCCGCCTGCATCTGTCATCTAATTCAGAATGTTTATAAACAGCAATAGCAAGATGAAAGCGGGAAGAAGCTCAAAAAATTTGTAAGTTTGATTCCATGAATCAGCCATACATGAAAATGATAAATATCCTGAAAGCAACACTGCTATTGGCAGGAATAACGATAAGCATTACAGGAAAAGCCCAGCAGGAAACAAAGCCTGCGAATGAGTTCAAAATCATGTTTTACAATCTTGAAAACATGTTTGACCCGTTTGATGACACGTTAAAAAATGACAATGAATATCTTCCTTCAGGTATCAGAGGCTGGACATGGAAGAAATTTGAGCGTAAACTACAAAACACGTCCAAAGTTATCATTTCCGCGGGCGGCTGGCGTCCGCCTGAAATTGTGGCCATGTGTGAGCTTGAAAACCGCTTTTGCTTGATTCAATTGCTGAAACGAACACCACTCAGCCGCTATGACTATAATATTATCCATCATGAATCACCTGACGCCAGAGGTATTGATGTTGGACTGATATACAGGCCTGATCGCTTTCAAGTGCTCAGCCACAGAGCCATTCCGGTTATTTTTGAAGGTGATTCAGTGGCAACAACCCGCGACATCCTATACGTAAAGGGGCTAACCAATCAACATGATACGCTTCATTTATTTGTAAACCACTGGCCTTCAAAATTCGGAGGAGCCGCAGCTACCATTCCCAGAAGAAGAGATGCCGCACTATGCTTAAAGCGGGTCACCGATTCAATTGCAGCTGTTAACCCACAGGCTTTGATAGTTATCACAGGTGACTTTAATGACCAACCAACAGACGAAAGCATTGCCGTTCATCTCAACGCCCGTTATGGCCCGGCTGACACCACAGGGTACTTTTTGTATAATCTGATGCAGGAAATGATGGGCAAATGGGATATAGGCTCCAACAAATTCAGGGAAGAATGGAGTATAATAGATCAGTTTATTGTATCATCAGCACTACTGAACAAAAAAGAAGGACTTCGCTTGTCAGCCCAAAAAGCAGAAATATTCAGAGCGCCCTTTTTATTGGAAGATGACAGGAGTTTTAATGGCACCAAGCCTTTCAGAACATTCAGCGGCCCCACATACCAGGGCGGCTTTAGTGATCATCTTCCTGTTTTACTTCATTTGCAGTATTGATCATTGATGTGCAACGAAATATTTTGAGTTGGCTGATTGCTGATATAAAGGGAACAGTCATTCATTCAAATTTTGCACCCAGGCTCCTGACTCACGCACAGAATAATACGTCAAACGGAGCTTGCTCGCTTCTTCTGCCCATTTCTTCGACTTCCATTGTGCATTAGAAGCATCAGCAATAAAGGTTGCACCAGGAAAATACGCCTGCAACATCCGGAGGCTGGCTTTATAGTTCGATGTTAGAATCACATAATCGAGTCTTATCGTTTTTTCAATTTCCGGCAGATTCACTAAAGGAGATAAAACGATGCCTCTTTTATTCCCGAATTGAAAAAATCCATGATCAAAAACCAATGATTTTCCTAACATATGGGAATGGGGATTTGTTGCCGAAAAATCAATTAGATTAAAATGCCTGATGCCTGCCTTTACCCTGAACGACTCTGTGGGATAATTGAGCAGTTGGGGATTTACAATCAAGCCTGAGTCACACATTACCCATTGATAATCCCCGCTTACCATACTGATGGCTGAATGCCTGTTTACACTGTGAACCATCAATAATTGCTGATTTGCTCTACCGATTGCTATAAATGCATAATCAGCGGCCAGTATGACACAGAAAAAAATTGCAGCCATAAACCAACGCCTGTTTTTCTGCAAATACCATAAAAACAAAGCAATAACAACAAAATAAACAACAATAACTGAGATCGGTGAAAGATAAAGCGCTTTGCTGACAGCCCCGGGCAAACCTTCAACAAAAGACACTGTATTATTCAGTATTTTAATCTGCAGTATCAACAAAGTAGCGACAATTTTCCCTAAAACTGGAATAAAGGAAAAAAATATAAAAAGCACGCCGGTATAAATCAACACACCAGCCAAAGGAATGGCAATCAGGTTTGCCAAAAGAAAGTAATTGGGAAACTGATGAAAATAATACACTGACAAAGGGGCTGTAACCAATTGAGCTGCCACTGAAACACTGATAAGACCCCAAAAATATTTTGAAACCACGTGAACAGGGGCAAAAATCTTCTGAATATGAGGTTGAAATGTAACAATACCGCCCACTGCAGCATATGACAGTTGAAATCCCAAATCATAAATCATTCCAGGAGTGATAACAAGTAAAATAAAAGCTGAAGCTGCAAGTGTGTTATAAGTGTGTGCATGCCTGTTCAGCGATTTGCCAACTGTGATAAGTGAAAACATCAGCGATGCCCTGAGTACAGAAGGTGCAAACCCTGTAATTAAAGCATAAGTCCAGATAACCAGTATTATCAGAGAAGGCCGAAGCCAAACCATCTTTTTTCTTTTTCTTAAGAAATAAAACAGGTAATCAGCAATCAGAAAAACAACACCAACATGCAAACCTGAAACACAAAGAATGTGTACGACTCCTGCTCCAGCATATTCACGACGCTGATTGGCATCAAGCATATCATCATATCCTATCAGAAGCGCGGCAGCAACAGCATATTCGCGCCCCTGAATACCATATTGCTGCATTGTACTAAGCAAGCGGGCCCGCATATTCAGAGCAAAAGCTTTAAAAATATTACCTTTCCCCTTGCCCGTTATGATATAGCTTCCCCTGGCAAGATATACCTGATGATAGACTCTTTTTACACTCAGATAACTGGCATAATTAAATTCGCCCGGATTTGCAGGTTTCCTTACCAAATCAGGCAACTGTGAAAACATGATTTCAGTGCCATAGGTCAATGAATCGACCAATGAGTCTTTAGCAACATAAGCAAGCAATTTGCCTTTTACATGATAAACTTTATTATCCAGAAAAACCCGGGTTACCGATAAAAAAAGCCGGGCTGAGTTAGCTCTTTTTTGCGGTGCTTCAAGTAAAACTGCAGTATATACAGGCTGACTGTCCACCTGAATTTCAGAAAAATGATTGTGGTGAGACTTTTCATTTTCCAGGAAAGACAAATAGTACCCAGTAAACAGCAACTGAACATTGATCACCGCTCCAATAATCCATCTGAAATGATAGGATGCTAACCGCCCACGAAAAAAAAGAAAAACACCAATAAAAGGCAAAGGTGCCAAAACCCAAAAGGGAAGGAAAACACTATCTAATTGAAAAACGCTATAAAGCAAAATGCCCCCGATAAACGGAAGCAATATGCGTATAAACGGGAAACGGGTCCAGACTTTCAAAACTATAAGTTGATTTTATCCTTTTATACGGGATTGTTTTCAACTTATAAATATATAAATTTTAAGAATAGTATAATAAAATTTATGGTCGTTAATAAAATATTGAAGAGCGATACTACTTGCAATATTTTTTCAGCATCTCAGCGGCTACATTGTGCCCCATTTCAGCTGCTTTTGTCCAATCTTCGCAAGCTTCAGAAATTTTCCCGCTTCGCTGAAAAGCATAAGCTCTGTTATTGAGGAGCTCCGCATTTTTGGGTTGCCTGGCTATACCCAATGTATAATCAGAAATAGCTTCACTGTACATTTTCATCATAAACCGGCAATTTCCACGGTTATTAAGCGATTGAGGATATTCAGGATCTATTTCAAGCGACTTGGTAAACATCTTCTCTGCTTCAGCATAATTTTTCATATTTGCCAGGGCTGTTCCTTTATTGTAATACGCCAAAGCATGGACCGGAACTTGCGAAATGGCCAGATCATAAGCCTCAATCGCTTCGGCATTTTTGCCCATTTCCGACAATGCAATCCCTTTATAATCCAATGCATCAGCGAAATCAGGCGACAATCTGATAGTCGAGTTGAAATCAGCAAGAGCTTCGTCATTCCTTTTTTGCTGCAAATACATCTGACCTCTGAAAAAATAATATACAGGTTCACTGGGCTTTATTGCGATGGCTTTGGCAAAGTCAGCCTCTGCACCTTTAATATCTTTAAGTCCCCATTTTGCCCTTGCCCTATAAAAATATGCATCTGGATTTTCAGGCGCCAATTCCACTGACTTTGAATATTGTGCAACCGCTCCCTTCAAATCTCCGCTTAAAGCCAGTTGAGTTCCTTTGCGGCGTTCATCTGAGCCTTTACCTCTGAAAGTAATCCGGCTTAGCACATCATCCTTAGCCGTTCTCTTTAAAATACTGGTATTTTTCCCTGCCTGAAATTGCGTTTCAAGAGGAATGACATCAAATCCCGGACCTGAATCAGACAAAAGAGCACCTTTTGTTGTCACTGTATCAGCCGGTACTTCATCAGCTGAACTGTTAACTGCAGCTGTATCAGCAGAAATTGAATCGTTTTGGGCCAATTCGGCATGATGCTTACCTGAAGAGCAGGAGAACGTTAACACGAGAATACTCATGCCAAGAAAGCCAGATAAAGTCACTGTTTTTTTCATCGAAATCAGAAAGCTATAGTTATCATTTGAGAAATTAGTTTCAATAATCATATGATTTTAAGCCTGAGCAGGCTTTGTTTTTATGAAATTCAGAATTACCTCTGCCGCTTTAGCTGACGCCCCTACTCCACCGAGTTTAATACTAAGCTCGTGATAATCATCAAGCATTTTAGTCCGGTATTCATCATTGTATAAAAGGGCATTCAATTCATCAGTAAGTTGCCTGACATTTAAATCATGTTGAATCAACTCCTTCACCACAAGCCTGTCCATAATGAGATTAACCAATGAAATATATTTAATCTTAATCAACTGCCTGGCAATAAGATATGACAAATACCCTCCCTTATAGCAAACTACTTCAGGAGTTCCAATCAATGCCGTTTCAAGGGTAGCCGTACCAGATGTAACCAAAGCAGCTTTGGCATGACTTAACAGGTCATAAGTGCGATTCATGATCACCTGAACATCCTGATGCACTTCAAACTGATGATAAAACTCTTCACCAAGTGAAGGAACGCCTGCAATCACAAACTTAACTTCTTTGAAATGCTCAGCAACTTCCAGCATTACAGGTAGTACCTTTTTAATTTCCTGGCTGCGGCTACCCGGCAATAAAGCCACTACAGGTTTTTCGTCACCAGTATTCAGAGGCATTACTTGCTTCCGGGCAAGCGCATCAAGCAATGGATGACCAGTAAATTCAACCTCAACTTTATGTCTTGCATAAAAGTCCTTTTCAAAAGGCAAAATTACCAGCATTTTATCAACGACCTTTCTGATGATTTTCACTCTTGATTGTTTCCATGCCCATATTTGAGGTGAAATATAGTAGATAACAGGGATTTTCAATTTATGAACAAAGCGGGCAATGCGAAGATTAAATCCGGGATAATCAACAAGAATAACGGCATCTGGCTTAAACTGCTGAATATCAACCTTGCAGAACTTAAGATTTCCCATGATGGCGCGCAAATTAAGCAGAACCTCCAGAAACCCCATAAATGCCAGGTCACGGTAATGTTTCACAATATTTGCACCCTGTGCTTGCATAAGATCGCCCCCCCAGCAACGAAACTCTGCCAGTGGATCACCATTTTTCAATTCACGAATAAGATTTGAAGCGTGCAGATCACCAGAAGCTTCTCCTGCAATGATGTAGTATTTCAATGCTTATGAAAATATGAAAAGTTAATAATTCAATATTCGTTTATCCGTTTCAACGAAAGAAAACCTTTTATCACCTCAAAACATTATCAGTGAAAAAGGCTGACAGGTTTACCTTCAACAAAGACAAAGTACACAATGATGAGTATGAAAACGATGGCAAGCGCACCTATACCGGCTTTGTCAAATCTAAGTTTGCGCATATAATACCTCATCAGAAACAAAGCAGGGACAGGAGACAGCAGCATCAACTTGTTTACTGGAGAGCTTTCCGGAAGAAGAGGATAAACCAGCGGCCCCAAAAAAAGAATCATGATGGCTGCTGCAACAGACAAAATAAGCGCTGACAATGCTCCGACAAAAAAATTATCATTTTTCCACATAATCACAACTAATTCGGTTAATTCATACTCCCTGTTTCCAAATCTTTAAGCAAAGGTATGGTTTTATGAGATGTAAGGTCAAAATGCACAGGCACTACCGAAACATAATTATGATGGAGCGCCCATTGGTCGGTATCTTCGCCCTCGTCGCGGTTACGAAAAACACCGGTAAGCCAGAAATAATCACGTTGGTGGGGATCTTTACGGTGATCAAATTTCTCATCCCAAAATGCCATAGCCTGCCTCACAACCTTAATTCCCTTGATTGGCGCACCATTTACAGCTGGAATATTCACATTCAGGCAAGTATAATCAGGCAAACCCTCTTTAAGCACCTTACCGGCAATGGAAAGAATATAAGGTTCACACTTACTGAAATCGGCATCAGATGCATAATCATTCAATGAAAAACCAATAGAAGGGATATTCTCCATTGCTCCTTCAAGAACAGCCGCCATTGTGCCCGAATAAATCACATTCACCGATGCATTTGACCCGTGATTAATGCCGGAAACAATAAGATCAGGATTACGTTCCATAATTGCTTTCTGCCCAAGTTTAACGCAATCGGCTGGAGTTCCACTACATGAATATTCACTGTAGCCTACTTCTTCGGCCAGTTTATGAACCCTGAGCGGAGAAGAAATGGTGACGGCATGACCCATGCCAGACATAGGTTTATCTGGTGCAACCACAACTACATCGCCTAGTGTACGCATAATCCTGATAAGGTTTCGGATGCCTTTGGCATGTATACCATCATCATTGGTAATTAAAATCAGAGGTTTGCTCATTGAGTATTCTTATCTTAAAAAATGCAACTTAAAAAATGAAAATGAAGAAATTACAACCCGGTGATGAGAACCATTATCCTAACAAAAGGTTCATTTATCCGTTGCTCTTTGTTTACCATCAATAGTAGTAACGCCTGCACTTACAATAAATTTCATCACTTCGGCTGGCGGAGCATTGAGTGGGGTTATATTTTCAACAGGAACTATAAAAAGATTACCAGAAAAATTATATGAATGGGGCAGATAAACAGCCACTTTTTGATCAGAAATACCCAGATTAGACAAGTCTTTCTGGGTAATAAATCCCATTTTCTCCAGGTTGGCCTCTTTGCTCACTTTCACCAGAACCGGCTCGGTAAACCGACGCTCTTTGCCAACAAATGCTGACATAAAATCTTTTATAGAAGTATAAATTACCTTAACAAGTGGAGCCTGACTTATTAATTTATCGAGATAGGCCAGTAAAGGTCTGAAAACAATAGACGAGCCTAAAAAACCAATAATGGTAATGGTTATTAAAATCACAACCATTCCCAATCCGGGTATTCTGATTCCGAAAATACCCAAAATTACATCGGTGAGAATCCCGTCCACTACATTAAATGACACTACAATAATATATATTGTTAGAGCCAGAGGAGCCGTAAATAGCAAGCCCTGAAGAAACCATGAAAGCAGGCTCTTCGATATTTTTCCTTTTGACATGGTGCTAATATTTTGATTACAAACAATTTAACCATTAAACAGGTTAAGCGTATTACATTGCAAAGATAGACATTGCTGTGTTATAAAATCAGGAAACAGGAAGAATAGGGCTGCTCAGGTAGCCAACAATGAACAAAAACCAGAAATGCGTGACATACATGATGCCCATAGGTTTTCCACGACCTGAAACCTAATGAGCAGATAACATTATAAAACTTCCAATTAAAATAGGTTTTGAAAGCATGCTTATCAGCCTTGTATGAACCGGCGACTTAAGATCACAATCTGTTAAGTTCGTCAGTATTATCGATAAATTTATTTAGCTCACAATACAAGCGCTGAACGGGCAGTCCCATTACATTGTAGTATGAGCCATCAATCCTTTCAACGCCAATATATCCAATCCATTCCTGAATACCGTAAGCTCCGGCCTTATCCAATGGTTTAAAGTTATGCACATAAAAATCAATCTCATCCGTTTCCAGTTTCCTGAAATAAACATCTGTATTCACGAAAAAAGATGTTGATTTATCAACAGTTCTCAGGCAAACGCCTGTAGCAACGGTATGCTTTTTACCCGACAGCCGGCCGAGCATCAACCTTGCTTCAGCTTCATCAGCAGGCTTCCCAATACATTCATTATCAAGCCATACAATGGTATCTGCAGTAATCAGCAGGCTATTCACCGGCAAATCATCAAAGTCAAACGCATCAGCTTTTGCCCGGCAAATATGTAAAGCAATTTCTTCGCAAACCAAATGCGCAGGAAAAGCTTCATCAGTTGGTTTAACTTTAATATCAAAGGAAAGCCCTAACTCGCGCAGCAGCATTTGCCTTCGCGGAGACTGCGAAGCTAAAATAAATTGATATCCGGAATTATTTAACACTTTCATCATCATCAACATCAGTTACAAACAGATTGCCAAGGGAATCATTCCCAGAATACCAATCAGCATTACCAGTTTCATCAACAAACTAACAAAATGAAAATCAGCTTTTGATTCGGATTTCAGCACTTTGAAAGCAATAAAAACAAGGGGTACGCCAACAGCCAGGATAAAATATAAGGATGGAATTGTCAATTGAAATTCAAAAAGACTCCAGCTAAAAAAGCCAATCAACACCATAGTTAAAACGAGAAGCAACACAGCCAGCCGGCGTGTAACAGCCATTCCATAAACAAGAGGTAATGTCTGGCAGGCAGCTTTCAGGTCGCCTTCTGCATCTTCAGCATCTTTTACTATTTCCCTGACCAACGAAAGCAAAAAAGCGAAACAAGTAAAAACCAGCACAACTTTAGTAATAAGATGAAGGCTGGTATAAACCATCATAAAATTGCCAGCCTGAAGCCTCAGTGCAAAAAATTCAAACAACCAGACAATAACCGGAACAATAGCTGACAAAAAGGCCACAACCAGATTCCCAGCGAGAAGTAATTTCTTATATCTTTCAGAATAAAGCCAAAGCAGCAGTATAATCATCGGAAAAATCATGCCTAACCGCCAGGCCCCCACCATCCAAGAAAGATAGAATCCAGCCACAATAGCAAAACCGTTTAAAAAATAATAAAGCCTGAAAACCATTTTTTCCGAAAAAAATCCAGAAACAAACAGGCTTTCAGGCTTATTCACCTTATCAGTTTCTACATCAAAGTAGTCGTTGATGATATAACCTGCAGCTGCAGTAACTACAGTAACAATTACCAGCAGAATAAAGAGGAAGTTACTTAAGGCAGGTTGTATACCCGCTTGCGAATAAACCGGACCAATAATAGCAATACGTACCAATACCTGGGTAAGTATGATAATAATGAGGTTGGGCCAGCGAATAAAGCGCAGGAAAGACGAGACAGAATCAAGAAAACTTTTCAAAATAAGCTTGAATTACCAGTGATAAGCATTGCCATTCATCCATTTTCCCTGAACCTTCATCACCTGTTCAATAACATCGCGAACACAGCCTTCGCCACCATTAAAATGAGAAATATAACTGCATATATCGCGAATCTCCTGAGCAGCATCTGCCGGACAAACAGGCATACCAACCTTTTTCATCACATGATAATCAGGAATATCGTCACCCATATAAAGTACCTCATCGGTATTCAGGCCATTTTCAGAGATATATTTGTCAAAAACCTCAAGTTTATTTTCAACGCCTAAAAAAACATCAGTCAGTTTAAGTGCATTGCAGCGGTGGCGCATTGATTCGGAGTATCCTCCCGAAATAACAGCAATTCTGTAACCGCTCTTGACAGCTAATTGCAGCGCATACCCATCCTTCACATGACCAGTCCGGAGCTGATCTCCTGAATTTGTAATTAAAATTACGCCATTGGTAAGTACACCATCATAATCAAAAATGAAGGTCGTAATTCCGGAAAGTTTTTCTTTATAATTTGACATGACTTATCATTTAACAGGCCTTGCCTGAATTTTTAAGTTTTACAATATGGCTACTGATTAATTTGTAAACCTCGGCAAGTTCGGGATTTTGCTTCAACAACTCAAGATGCTGGTCAATGGTTGGCCAGTCAGCTCTCACAGCCGGGCCGGTTTGCAACTGGGCAGCATCGCCGCCTTTTAACCGCAAAGCTGTTTCCTGAATCAAAGGCAAAAGTATATCAGGGTTAACATCGCAATTTGCCAGCAAACAATCGGCAACCGCATACATATAATTGGTAAAGTTATTAGCAAAAACAGCGGCAAGATGAATAGAAGCTCTTTGCAAAGAATCAAGGAACCGCACATCTGACGACAACTTCCGGGCTACGGCAGCGAGGGCTATTTCAATCTCGGAAGAAGTTCCTTCAATACAAAATGGCACTTTAGCAATATCAGGGCTGGAATGTTTTGTAAATGATTGCAGGGGGTAAAAAACACCTCCCTGAAGCCCCTGACGGGAAATAACGTCAAGAGATAATGAGCCGGATGTATGCGCAACAATCCCTTTAAACCGGCCTGATCTCCTTAAATCTATAGCTATATCAGGAATTGCCTTATCGGGAAGTGCCAGAATTAATAAATCAGTATCCATGCGCAGATCTTCCAGAGACTCAACTGGCAATGCATTTACTATTGCAGCGAGTGCTGATGCATGATGCAGGTTTCTGGAACAGACATTCCTGATGACCAAACCAGCCCTTTTGAGTGCAGGAGCAAGATTTGACGCAACATTGCCGGAACCGGCAAAAGAAACAGTTTTAATTTCAGGAAGAGGCATCACAGATGTTTGCTGCGAAGGTACAAAATTAGCATGAAATGTTACTCAGCTGCCTGCTTTGCTTTTACTGCTCTTCTCCAAACGCTGACTGTCACACCAGTAAACATGATAATTGTTCCAAGCCAAAGCACCCATATCCATGGGAAGAACATAATCTTTAAAGCTATAAATTCAGCTTGCTTTTCAAAAACACCCATATGGATAGTTTCAGGTTTGTCTGAAACTTTTTCAAACTGAAGCTTAACACCCTGGTTTTTCAATTCAACAATGCCACTTTCGGCATAACTATCTTTAATAGAATAAGTCATTGGATAACTTTTCCATAATCCTGTTGAATCAGCCGCTTTTATCACTGCTGTAATGGCAACTTCAGTAACATCCTTATTAACAGAAGCAAGGTAAAGCGAATCGAAAATAACTAAGGAGTTCCCAATCATCAGCGAATCACCAAGTTCAAATTCAGCACTGCCAGCATAAACATAACCATCAGGTAAACGCTTTGATTTATCATTTGCGAAAGTGATAAACATAAAGACATCGCCCAAAAGCATATTACGAGTATCGGGATTGTACACATTCCCCATTCGGCTATTATACTTTATAGAAGGATAAACAGAGTACAAAACTTCTAATTTCTGATCAGTTCCCTGTTTCAGAAAATCTATCTGGTAAAAAACTTCATCACGATCTTCCTTACTATCGCTGAAACAAACCAGGTAATCACCCATTTGCTTGGGCTCTCCTTTATAAAGCATGATGTTATCACCACTTCCTGTTGTTCCGCTTTTGCCAACACGTGAAAGCGTAATTGTATTAGAGAACGCGATGAGAACGCCTAACAAAAATATGCCAAATCCAACATGAGTGAGTGCAGCACCAATGTTGGCCTTGCCACCGGCAAACCGGATAAGGTAAGCGAAAGAGGTGAGAATAGTAAAAATGATGCTAAACAGAAAAATACCATGGATAACCACCATGTTTTTATCCATAATAAATCCGGCGATGGCCAGTAACAAAGCCAGAATAAAAGGAACAGATATTCTCCGGAGAAATAATTTTATATCATTTTGCCCATACACAACATATTGGCCAACACCCAGCAAAACAGCCACCAAAATAGCGAAAGGTGTTTGCCAGGTATTATAAAAACCAACAACATCCGAAGGAGGCGCAAAACCAGTACCAAAAATTTTATTCACAACCGGCACTGAAGTAGTACTGATAACCTGAAAAGCAGATAAAATCAACACAATAGCTCCGTACAACATCATAAAATCTCTGGTAAAAAAGGCCGGCAGGTCGTTAACGGCTATACTCTTTCTTTTGCTGAAAAGCATCCAGGCGGGAACAATTGTAAATACAGCAGTAAACAAAATAAGTTGAAAGCTCCTTCCATCATCACCAAAAGCATGAACAGAAGTTTCGCCTAACACACCTGATCGGGTAAGATAACTGGCGTATAAAACCATGACAAACCCGAGAAAAGACAGAATATATGTCCCCAGATAGAATTTATCCCTTTTATAAGCCAGCAACATATAGTGTAAAGCAGCAACAAGCACAAGCCATGGCACAAGTGAAGCATTCTCAACCGGATCCCATGCCCAAAAGCCTCCGAAAGTAAGCGACTGATATGCCCAGGCGCCGCCCATTATCAAACCAATGCCCAACAAGCCAATAGTAAGCGAAATCCATGGCAATGTTGGCTTCAACCAATATCTCTTATCATTCTGAATGAGAGAAGCAAAGGCAAAAGCAAATGGGAAAATAGCTGTAGCATAACCCATAAAAAGCAGTGGCGGGTGAATTACCATCCACGGATTTTCAAGCAAAGGATTCAAGCCATTCCCATCAGTAATAAGACTGAGGTATGATGGATTCCTGAAGAAATCGTTACCCATATTTTCCGGCACCAACCTTAGCAACTGAAACGGATCGCTCCCAAGTGATAATCCAGCAAAACGATAGCCCAGCACCATTGACATCAGAAACATTTGCGCAAAAATAATCACCATCATTGCAGGAGCTTCCAGCTTTCGCGAAGTATACATCGCTCCAATCCCGAATGTACCGATGAAAAAAGCCCAAAGCAGAAAACTTCCTTCCTGCCCTGCCCAGAAACTGGAAATAATATATTTTGCAGGCATGAACGAAGAAGAATGCTTATACACATAAGCATACTCAAAGTAATGATTTACAATTATATAAAAAAGCGCCAGACAAATTCCAACTATGGAGAAAGTCTGAACAAGATAGGCTATACGGGCCATTTTTCGCTGAAAACCACTTCCTGCCCTTTTTTTCGCAACCTGCAGGTAAAAATACAACCCGGCAAAACCTGATAAAAAAGATAAAAAAATCAGAAATCGTCCGATTGCACCAGGCGTAAGATGCTCTCCAATATATGCAACGTCTGTCATAAGTAGATATTTGTCAGTATTTAAACATTTGCTTAGCTTCAATCAAAAAGAAAAAAAATACGTTTCTTTTCAAGGCACTAAAATACAATTCTTTCCTTTGCTTTTACCGGTGAAATAAATCATCTTTGTATTGACATTACCTCAATGATTAAAAATAAAATCGCTTCATCTGGCAAACCTGAACATGAATAATGAAATCTGAAATCAGAATAGCAGACAACTCCAAAACCATTAATGATTTTATCAAGTTACCAGGCAGCATCCATGCCAGTCACACCAATTGGCTTCCGCCTTTGTATCAGGACGAAAGAGCTTTTTTCAATCCCCGTAAAAACAGAGCTTTTTCCTATTGTGACACAATTTTGGCAGTAGCATATGTTTCCGGCCGGCCCAGAGGCAGAATAATGGGCATTATTCATCGTGATTACAATACGTTGCATCAGGAAAAAACAGCCAGGTTTGGGTTCTTTGACTGCTATGAAGATTTTGAAGTTGCAACAGAACTTATTGAATATATCAAAGTATGGGCCATGCAAAAAGGAATGCAATGCTTAACCGGACCATATGGTTTTTCAGACAGAGATCCGCAGGGCTTTTTAATAGAAGGCAACAACGATGTTCCTCTCATTGATACCAATTGCAACCTGCCCTACATGACAGACTTCCTCACCAGGGCTGGTTTTGAAAAACTGATTGATTGTTTAACGTACAAGTTTGATATTCACTTACTCTTCCCGGAGGTATATAACCGAACACGACAACGAGCTGAAAGTGCCCATCGTTATCAACTTTTAGAATTTAAGTCAAAAAAAGAGCTCAAGCCATACATATTACCGGTCCTTCAACTTACCAATGAAACATATAGCCATCTATATGGCTTTTACCCTCTGAACGAAACTGATATGAAAGACCTGGCCAACAGGTATATGCCAGTTCTCGATCCCGAGTTTGTAAAAGTAGTTATGTTCAATAACGAGGTAATCGCTTATGTGGTAGGCCTGCAGAACATGTCGGCCGGTTTAAAACGCGCCAAAGGCCGGCTCTTCCCGTTAGGATGGTATCATATTCTGAAATCAATCAAAAAAGCCGAGCAGCTTGATTTAATGTTGGGCGCTGTCAAGCAAGAACAACAAGGTCTGGGCCTGGAAATCTGGATGGGAATGAAACTGCTTGAATCAGCCAAAAAAAAGGGAATAAAAACCATTGAAACGCACCTTATACTTGAAACCAACCTGAGAATGAGAGCTGTGCTTGAACGCCTGAATATTCCCATAGCTAAGCGATTCAGAGTATATACCACTTTTTTTAACCAGACAGGACAACCTGAAAATATTTAAAATTAAGGATACCCAAGGTCCGGTATATGCCCAAAAAAAGAGCGTCTAAAGAAACGCTCTTTCAACATATTACAAATTATCATCAACTATTCAGTATAAATTACCTTTTGCATAAACATCTTTCCGTCGTATACCATTCTCAAGAAGTAGACGCCCGGACTTGTTTTTTTATTATCGTTCAATGTACCATCCCAACTAAATGCATTTAATCCTTGTGGCAAATCTTCATTAACAAGTTCTGCGATACGTTTTCCGCTCAATTCATAAACTGAAACATTCACAAATCCCCTTTGAGGCAAATCAAAACTTACATTCACGTTATTACTGAATGGATTGGGAAAGGCCTTAAATCCAACAGAACTTTTCATATGTTCATCAATACCCACATTCAAAGGACTGTAATTGAGAACCATATTTTTGAAATACAGCTCATCCTGTACAGTTATTGAAACAACATCCGGTCCCTTTGTAAAAGTTACTGAGGTAGATGGTCCGGCTGCTCCACCATTGGCAGAATTCCGGCTGGTATACTCAACCCAAATCTGATAGGTTCCGTCAGGCACAAGATTTCCGGCTAAATCGCGGCAATCCCACGATATGGTATGCGTCTGATGATTAGGTAAAGTTGCTCCGGTGATAGCACTAACACTATTGTTACCTGAAGAAGCCATCCACTTTACCAAATGCTGCTTGCGATTATTGGCCATCACTTTACGTGAGATAATAAAATTCCCTTGTTCATCCTTTACCCATATTGCCAATACATTTTTGGGCGAATAAGTTGCACCGTTACTCACCGTCAGGACAGTAAAGGTAACTGTTCCATCTGTTGACAAGGTAGCATTTGCTGCCAGTGAAACACTGGAATTAAAAATCGGGCTTATAGCCAGAAGAAACAATGTTGAAAGAAAATTGTTTTTTTTCATAGTGTGAGAGCGTTATTTGTAATTACAAAGTTAGATAACTTAATTTGTTTTTCAGCCATTTTTCAACTATTACCAAACAAAAACAGACAATCTGAATGGCATGCGACAAAAAATAAGCCATCAACTGAATACAACATCCTAACCAAAGAAAAGGCCCGGGAACTGAAGATTTTTTGCTCAGGAATGAGGAATACTTCCCCGAAATGGGGAGGATCGCTTTTTTAAGGAGAGACCATTCTATAAGTCTAAACCGCAAAGGAGATATAAACAGTAAACAGAAGTAAACAGCAAGGGTAGAATCGGACACCACAAAAAAAATCCCCGGTTAATTCTAACCAGGGATTTCAATTAATTCAGAACCAAATTATTTGGCATATTTAAAATCTTTGCCTAAGTATCTGGCAGAACTACCAAGAATTTCCTCAATACGAAGAAGTTGGTTATATTTTGCAATTCTGTCAGTACGGCTGGCTGAACCAGTTTTAATCAGGCCTGTATTTAAAGCCACAGCAAGGTCAGCAATCGTAGTATCTTCTGTTTCACCTGAGCGATGACTCATTACGGCAGTATAACCATTGCGGTAAGCCAGATTAACGGCATCAATTGTTTCAGTAAGGCTACCAATCTGATTTACTTTAACAAGAATTGAATTGGCCACACCACGGTCGATACCCATTTGCAGACGCTTAGAATTAGTAACAAATAAATCGTCACCGACAAGCTGAATTTTCTTACCCATCACATCAGTCATCAACTTCCAGCCATCCCAGTCATCTTCAGCCATACCATCCTCAATAGAGATAATAGGATATTTATCAGTCCATGTTTTCCAATAATCTACCATTTGTGAAGGGGTAAGTTTATCGCCTGTAGATTTTTTCAGGTGGTAAACTTTTTCATCTTCAATCCAATATTCGGAAGAGGCAGGGTCGAGTGCCATAAAGATATCAACACCAGGTTTATAACCAGCTTTTTCAATAGCCTGAAGAATTACAGTAACAGCTTCTTCGTTAGATTTAAGATTCGGGGCAAAACCACCTTCATCACCTACGTTAGTAGAATAGCCGGCTTTTTTCAAAACAGATTTCAGGTTATGAAACACTTCAGCGCCCATACGGAGAGCATCACTAAAATTAGCAGCTCCTACAGGCATAATCATAAACTCCTGAAAATCGATGGCATTATCAGCATGAGAACCACCATTGATGATATTCATCATAGGAATAGGCAAAGTATTTGCATTTACGCCACCCACATAACGGAATAAAAACTGGCTTGATTCCTGGGCAGCAGCATTGGCAACAGCCAAAGACACACCCAGAATAGCATTAGCGCCAAGGTTAGCTTTATTAGGAGTGCCGTCAATTTCAAGCATTCTCTGATCAATTTCATTCTGTTCTGAAACCAGATAGCCTTTTAATTCTTCGGCCAACACTTTATTGACATTCTGAACCGCTTTAAGCACACCTTTTCCAAGATACATGCTATCGTCACCATCACGAAGCTCAACAGCCTCATGAACACCAGTAGATGCTCCGGAGGGAACAGCTGCACGGCCCATGATACCGTTAGTGGTATAAACATCAACTTCGATTGTTGGATTTCCGCGTGAATCAAGGATTTGGCGGGCAAAAATGTTAGCAATTGCGCTCATTTTCTTAATTTTAGATTAATATTAATTTAACTTAGGTCTGACAATTCATAAGGTTCAAAGCCGTGGTAAAACGGCATTGCAAAAGTACTCACAAACAAAATGAGGACAAAGTAAAAAATACTTTATCCTCATTAAAATTTAAACATTAATCTTATTCTTTAGTTTCTGAACTATCAGCAACTACATCTTCATTTTTTGTTTCAGCAACAGGAGCTGCGGCTGGTTTAGCTTTCACAGTGCGGCTACGACGAGTTGTTTTAGCTTTAGGAGCAGCTTTAGCGGCGAGGAGATTTTCATTAAAATCTACCAACTCCATCATACACATTTCAGCATTATCACCAAGACGGTTACCCGTTTTAAGAATGCGTGTATATCCACCGGGGCGGCTGGCTACTTTAACAGAAACTTCTCTGAAAAGGGTAGAAACAGCTTCCTTATTTTGCAGATAGCTAAAAACCATCCTTCTTGAGTGTGTAGAATCGTCTTTTGAACGTGTAATAAGCGGTTCAACATATGACCTCAATGCTTTGGCTTTTGCAAGCGTAGTATTGATGCGTTTATGAAGGATAAGCGAAGCCGCCATGTTCGATAACATTGCCTTACGGTGGGCGCTTGTTCTACCCAGGTGATTGACTTTCTTTCCGTGTCTCATTTCAATTAATCCTTATCAAGTTTATATTTTGCAATGTTCATTCCAAATTCCAGGCTCTTTGACTTCACCAGTTCTTCCAGCTCAGTAAGTGATTTTTTGCCAAAATTGCGGAATTTCAAAAGATCATTTTTGTTGTATGATACAAGTTCACCAAGGGTTTCCACATCAGCTGCTTTTAAACAGTTAAGAGCACGAACTGATAAATCCATATCAACAAGCTTGGTTTTAAGCAACTGGCGAATATGCAATGAAGTTTCATCGAACTCTTCAGCCACAGCTTTTTCTTCAGTATCAATGGTAATTTTCTCATCTGAAAACAACATAAAATGATGGATGAGAATGCGGGCAGCTTCTTTAAGCGCTTCTTTAGGTTGAATAGACCCGTCAGAAGTAATATCAAGAACAAGTTTCTCGTAGTCAGTTTTTTGCTCTACACGAAAGTTCTCAATGGTATATTTTACGTTTTTAATCGGAGTATGAATTGAATCTATCGCAATAGTTCCAATTGGAGCACCTGCTACTTTATTTTCTTCAGCAGGAACATAACCACGTCCTTTATCAATTGTAAGGTCAATGGTAAGTTTAACTGAAGGTTCCATATGACAGATTTCAATTTCAGGATTCAACACCTGAAAAACTGAAAGGAACTTATTAATATCGCCTGCAGAAAACACATCCTGTCCGGTAATCACAAGATGTACACGCTCACTGGTTTCACTCTCAAGTAGCCGTTTGAAACGGATTTTTTTAAGATTAAGGATGATATCGGTAACATCCTCTACCACACCTTTAATCGAAGAGAATTCCATATCAACTCCTTCAATTTTCAATGAAGTAATTGCAAATCCCTCTAGCGATGAAAGGAGAATCCTTCTTAAGGCATTGCCTATGGTAATTCCGAAACCAGGTTCAAGGGGTCTGAATTCAAACACACCCTTCGAATCATCAGCTTCGATCATAATAACCTTTTCAGGCTTTTGAAATGCTAGTATTGCCATATTTCTTCCTCTTGTGTAATGAACTAGTTGACCGAAAAATCATTATTTAGAATACAACTCAACGATGAGCTGCTCTTTGATATTTTCAGGAATATCTTCACGGGCAGGAAGGCTTGTAAGCTTACCGCTCAACAGGCTGCTATCCCATTCCAACCAAGCGTATGTGTTACGTTTAGCTGCAAGTGCATCCTGAATAACTTCCAATGATTTAGATTTTTCTCTAACACCAACTACATCACCAATTTTAACTTCATAAGAAGGTACATTAACTACACTTCCGTTTACAACTATATGGCGATGGCTAACCAGCTGGCGAGCTGCATTACGTGAAGGAGCAATTCCTAAACGAAATACCATATTATCCAGTCGGGATTCAATAAGCTGAAGTAAAACCTCTCCGGTAATACCTTTTTTACGGGTAGCTTTGTGGAAAGTATTCTTAAATTGTTTTTCCAGAATTCCGTATGTATATTTAGCTTTCTGTTTTTCCTGAAGCTGAGTACCGTATTCTGAAAGTTTTTTACGCCTTTTTGAATTTCCGTGCATTCCCGGTCCATAGTTTTTCTTTTCGAAATACTTATCCGGACCGTAAATCGGATCTTTAAACTTGCGTGCAATTTTGGTTTTTGGACCTATGTACCTGGCCATAATTGATTGTTATTTTATGATCATTTTGTTTTTATCTGAACCGCCATCGCCTATGGTAAAACAAACATCCTGCGAAAGTGTACCATGGCGTCAGTTGAGGGTAATATGTATTATACCCTTCTTCTTTTTGGAGGACGGCAACCGTTGTGAGGCAATGGAGTAACATCCATAATCTCGGTAACTTCAATACCTGCAGAGTGGATGGTACGGATAGCAGATTCTCTGCCGGAGCCAGGGCCTTTAACAAAGACCTTCACCTTACGAAGGCCCATATCGTAAGCCACTTTTGAGCAATCAGTTGCAGCCATCTGTGCTGCATAAGGAGTGTTCTTTTTTGAACCTCTGAAGCCCATTTTTCCTGCTGATGCCCAGCTTATAACCTGACCAGTATTATTGGTGAGTGAAATAATAATGTTGTTGAACGAAGCAGTAACGTAGGCACGACCGATTGGATCAACCTTAACAACTTTTTTCTTTGATGTTTTAGCAGTTTTTGCCATAACAATTTTTTTTCGACAATTCGTTTCGTTAAAATTCAGGGTTAAGCATTAACTCTTAACCTTTTGTTGCTTTTTTCTTGTTAGCAACGGTTTTCTTTTTACCCTTACGGGTACGGGCATTGTTTTTTGTACTCTGTCCACGCAATGGAAGACCAAGACGATGCCTGATACCACGGTAGCAACCAATATCCATCAAACGTTTGATGTTGGTCTGAACCTCTGTACGAAGTGCGCCTTCTACCTTGTAAGTATCTCCAATGATTGTACGAATAGCGTTCTGCTCATCATCGTTCCAGTCCTGGACTTTTTTATTGAAATCAATACCTGCTGTCTCCAGAATCTTTTGCGCTGAACTGCGTCCGATTCCGTAGATATAGGTAAGGCCTATTTCACCTCTTTTGTTTTTGGGTAAGTCAATACCAGCAATACGTGCCATATATTGTTTTATTGTTTGAAGTTAAAATCAATTATCCTTGCCTTTGTTTGTACTTGGGGTTCTTTTTGTTGATGATGTACAATCGCCCCTTCCTTCTGACGATTTTACAGTCAGGCGTTCTCTTCTTGACAGATGCTCTTACTTTCATTTTCCAGGATTGTTTGTTATTTGTATCTGAAAATTATTCTTCCTTTGCTTAGGTCATAAGGCGACATTTCAAGCTTTACCTTGTCTCCTGGTAAAATCTTTATGTAATGCATCCTCATTTTCCCTGAAATATGGGCTGTAATGATATGCCCGTTCTCCAGTTCAACACGAAACATCGCGTTACCTAATGATTCGGTAACTGTTCCGTCCTGTTCTATCGAAATTTGTTTCGCCATTTATTTTCTTTTAGTTCTTGTTTGAAGCCAGTACTTTTTCTATCTCATCAAATGAAGATAAGATTTCGGTTTCCCCTTCCCTGATTGCTATTGCATGCTCAAAATGCGCTGATGGTTTCCTGTCTGATGTTCTGATAGTCCATCCATCCTTCTCTTGTACAACATGCCTTGTTCCCAGGTTAATCATTGGTTCTATGCAAATGACCAATCCTTTTTGAAGCATAGTCCCCACTCCCCTCTTTCCATAATTCGGAACTTCAGGTTTTTCATGCAGATGTTTGCCAAGACCATGTCCGACTAAATCACGCACTACAGAGTAACCAAAGCTTTCAACATACGATTGAATCTCAAAGCCAATATCGCCAATGCGTTTACCAGCTTTTGCTGCTTCGATACCCCGATATAGCGATTCTTTGGTTCGTTCCATCAGTAATCTAACTTCTTCAGGAACTTCACCAACTGCAAACGAGTAAGCCGAATCACCATAAAAGCCATTCAGTACAACACCACAATCGACCGAAACAAGGTCACCCTCTTTTAACTCACGATTACCGGGAATTCCATGTACCACCACATCATTGATTGAGATGCATAAAGTATTGGGGAATCCGCCATAACCTTTGAAAGCGGGAACAGCCTTATGATCTCTGATAAAAGTTTCGGCTATCCTGTCAAGTTCCAGTGATTTTACTCCGGGCCTGATATTTTTTGCTACTTCGGCAAGGGTTTTACCAACAAGTAAAGAACTCAGTCTTATTAATTCAATCTCTTCGTCTGATTTGTAATGAATCATTCGTTCTGGCTTAAACTCCAAGTATTAACCCATGTTTACTGACGAACGTCCTTTGATGCGACCTGATTTGGTCAATCCATCATAGTGCCTCATCAACAAGTGACTTTCAATTTGCTGGAGTGTATCCAATACAACACCAACTAAAATCAGCAATGATGTTCCTCCGTAGAAGTTGGCAAACTGAGCAGTAACTCCGATTTTTCCGACCAACGAAGGCATAATTGCAACAAATGCAAGAAATATTGAGCCAGGCAATGTAATTCTTGACATAATCTGGTCAATAAATTCAGCAGTTTTCTTACCAGGTTTAACACCGGGAATAAAACCGTTGTTCTTTTTCATATCCTCTGCCATTTGATTAGGATTAATAGTAATGGCAGTATAGAAGTAGGTAAAAACAATAATCAAAATTGCGAATACAAAATTATACCAAAATCCGTGAACATTTGTAAAAGTTGCAGCAAATCCTGATAAAGCTTCTGATTGAGCAAATCCGGCCAGCGTTAATGGCAGAAACATAATAGCCTGTGCAAAGATAATAGGCATAACTCCTGCAGCATTCACTTTAAGCGGAATGTATTGTCTAACTCCACCGTATTGTTTATTTCCTACAATTCGTTTGGCATATTGAACGGGGATTCTTCTTGTTCCCTGAACGAGCAGGATGCTGACAAGAATAACACCGATAAGTACAGCAAGTTCAACGATAAATATTACTAATCCACCACCTTTCTGTTCCATACGTGAAACCAGTTCACCAAAGAGTGCAAAAGGCAGACGGGCAATAATACCAATCATAATGATAAGTGAAATACCATTACCAATACCTTTATCTGTAATTCTTTCACCTAACCACATTACAAATAGTGTTCCTGAGATAAGAATGATAACAGAAGACACCCAGAAGAATGTAGAAGGAGAAGTAACAGCAGGATCAAAAGGTGTTATTGCCTGAGCAGGTAATTGCGAAATTAGGTTGGCAATATAACCCGGAGCCTGAAAACCTGTAATAAGCACAGTAAGGTAACGGGTAATCTGATTAATTTTCTTTCGTCCACTTTCACCTTCTTTCTGCAATTTCTGGAAATATGGGATAGCCATACCCAGAAGCTGCACCACGATAGATGCAGAGATATAAGGCATGATACCTAATGCAAAGATAGAAGCATTAGAGAAAGCCCCTCCGGAGAACATATTTAGCAATCCGAGTAATCCACCAGAAGTTTGATTCTGCAGATTAGCTAATTGATTTGGGTCTACTCCCGGCAACACTACATAAGATCCAAGCCTGTATAAAACTACAATACCTATTGTATAA
This sequence comes from Lentimicrobiaceae bacterium, assembly GCA_020636745.1. Lineage (NCBI taxonomy): Bacteria > Pseudomonadati > Bacteroidota > Bacteroidia > Bacteroidales > Lentimicrobiaceae > Lentimicrobiaceae bacterium. The sequence goes on from JACJXH010000004.1 coordinate 138,043, forward strand.
ACAATACGCTTGCGCAGCTCGTCAATCTTTGAAATGTTCCGAATAGTCTGAATTAGTCTTTTCATCTAAAGTTTAGATTTTTATTGCCTGACCACCATTTGATTCAATAGCTTTAACAGCAGAAGCTGAAAAGCCGTGAGCTTTAACTTCGAGTTTGGCTGTAAATTCGCCACGACCAAGAATTTTAACTTTATCATTCTTAGAAGCCAGACCATTCTCGATGAAAACATCCATATCAATCACTTTTATATTTTTAGAAGTAGCCAGTATCTGCAAAACATCGAGGTTAACAGCGCGATACTCAACACGATTGATATTGTTAAAGCCAAATTTAGGTAAGCGTCTGTAGATAGGCATCTGACCACCTTCAAAACCAAAGCGCCTGCTATAACCTGAGCGTGATTTCTGACCTTTATGTCCACGGGTAGCAGTACCACCGCCACCTGATCCTTGTCCACGCCCAATTCTTTTTGACGATTTTGTTGAGCCTTGTGCCGGTTTAAGATTACTTAAATCCATAATGTCTTTCCGATTAACTTAGTATATTAATTAGATTTCTTCAACTTTCAGTAGATGGTTGATCTTAGCGATCATACCTTCAATCTGCGGGGTTGCAACCACATCAACAGGTCTGCCCATTTTAGAAATACCTAAGGCTTTCAGTGTGCGTTTCTGACGTTCGGGCTGTTTAATTCCGCTTTTTATCTGTGTAACTCTCAGTTTCTTCATTTTTCTATCTTTTAAAGCTCGTTAATTAGCCATTAAAAACTTTATTCAGATCCACACCACGAAGCTGTGCTACAGTATAAGCATCACGCATATTAACAAGAGCGTCAATGGTAGCTTTTACAACACTATGAGGGTTAGAAGATCCTTTAGACTTAGCAAGAACGTCTTTAACACCAACGCTTTCGAGAACAGCGCGCATAGCACCACCAGCGATAACACCGGTACCAGGAGAAGCTGGTTTCAGAAACACAAGTGCTCCGCCATATTTACCCAGTTGTTCATGTGGAATAGTGCCTTTCAGAACAGGTACTTTTACCAGATTTTTCTTGGCATCGTCAACGCCTTTTGCGATGGCAGCAGTTACTTCTTTAGCTTTACCAAGGCCATAACCTACGACTCCGTTTTCATTTCCAACCACAACGATAGCTGAAAAACTAAAAGTACGACCTCCTTTGGTAACTTTAGTAACCCTCTGTATACTTACCAGCCTGTCTTTGAATTCAATTTCGCTGGATTTAACTCTTTTGATGTTTGCGTTTGCCATTTCCATTAAAATTTAAGGCCTCCTGCTCTGGCTGCTTCAGCCAGGGATTTGATTCTACCATGATATAAGTAACCGTTGCGATCGAAAACTACTTTTTCGATGCCTGCCTCAATTGCTTTTTGGGCTATAAGCTGACCAACCAGTTTAGCCTGTTCAAGTTTTGCAATCGGGGTTCCCGAAATCTCAGGAGTACGTGACGATGCAGAAACAAGGGTTTTGCCTTCCAAATCATTTACAATTTGAGCATAAATCTGTTTATTGCTTCTGAATACTGTCAACCGCGGCTGCTCAGGCGAACCGGAAACCACTTTCCGGATTCTGAGTTTAATCCTGTGCCTTCTGTATTCTTTTCTGTTCTTAATAGCCATCCTTGTGTGAGGAATTTACCCCGGCTTAAACCGGGAGTGATTTATGTTTAATATTATTTGTCAGATGCTGATTTTCCAGCTTTCTTCTTAACAACCTCGCCCATGAAGCGAATACCCTTGCCTTTGTATGGTTCTGGCTTGCGTAAAGAACGAATCTTAGCTGCAACCTGACCAATCAGCTGTTTATCGTGCGATTTCAGTGTAATGATTGGGTTTTTACCTCTTTCAGTAACAGTTTCAACTGAAACTTCAGCAGGCATTTCAAAGAAAATGCTGTGCGAGTAACCGAGTGCTAACTCGAGCAACTTACCGGTAGCAGTCGCTTTATATCCGACTCCAACCAATTCCTGAACTACAGTAAAACCTTCAGATACACCTTTCACCATGTTAGCAAGTAACGAACGATAAAGTCCGTGTTTTGATCTGGCTTCCTGACTTTCATTTGCCCTTCCAACCAATAATTGATTTCCTTCTACCTGAACGGTAACATTAGAATCAACCTGTTGTGTAAGAGTTCCGAGTTTTCCTTTGATGGTAACCAGGTTCGTTTCCGAAACCGAAATTTCCACTCCGGCGGGGACAACAACTGGCATTTTTCCTATTCTCGACATCGTATTAAATCTCCTTTAGTTAGCTGATGTAACATAAAACTTCACCACCGATTTGAAGGTTTCTTGCTTCTTTATCGGTCATCAGGCCTTTGTTGGTTGAAAGTATAGCGATACCCAAACCATTAAGCACCCTTGGAAGTTCATCGGCGCCAACATAGCGACGCAAACCGGGTTTACTTACCCTTTCAAGACTTCTGATTGCAGGAATCTTAGAAACCGGGTGATATTTCAACGCGATTTTTATGTTTCCAGGCAAAGACTCATCCTCAAATTTATAATTGAGAATATAACCCTTATCAAATAAAATCTTGGTTATTTCCTTCTTCATGTTAGATGAAGGGATTTCCACGATCCGGTGGTTTGCCATTACGGCGTTCCTGATACGGGTCAGGTAATCTGCAATAGGATCTGTTACCATTTTATCCTTTGATATTATGATTAATTTGTGTTATTTTCTTACCAGCTGGCTTTTTTCACACCCGGAATCAGTCCTTCTAAGGCCATGAAACGGAAATTAATACGTGAAACTCCAAACTGACGCATATATCCTTTCGGACGGCCAGTTAATTTGCAACGATTGTGCAAACGTACAGGTGAAGCATTTTTCGGCAATTTCTGCAGTCCAATAAAGTCACCTGAAGCTTTAAGTTCAGCGCGTTTGGCTGCGTATTTTGCAACAAGGCGCTCTCTTTTGCGCTCTCTTGCTTTCATTGATTCCTTGGCCATATCTTATTTCTGATTTTTGAACGGTAAACCAAACTCTTTCAAAAGTGCCAGACATTCTTTGTCTGTGCGGGCTGTAGTTACAAAGGTAATATCCATACCATTGATTTTAGCCACTTTGTCGATTAAGATTTCAGGGAAGATAATCTGTTCTGTTACACCCAGTGTATAGTTTCCACGACCATCAAATCCTTTTTCATTAATCCCGCGAAAGTCTCTGATACGTGGGATTGCTACAGAAACCAATCTGTCGAGAAATTCGTACATATTATCACCCCTTAAGGTTACACGAACACCAATGGGCATTCCCTTACGCAACTTAAAGTTGGAGATATCTTTTTTAGATTTTGTAGCGACAGCTTTCTGCCCTGTAAGTGCAGTAATTTCGTTAACGCCTGCATCGATAAGTTTTTTATCGGCAATAGCTGTACCCAAACCCTGATTTACACTAATCTTCAGCAATTTTGGAACCTGCATTACAGTTGTATATTGGAACTGCTCTGTCAGTGCCGGAATAATTTCCTTGGCGTATTTATCTTTTAAGCGTGGTGAATAGTTCATTACTTGATTACCTCCCCAGACTTTTTGGAATAACGTACTGATTTATTAGTTTTGGTGTCAATCTTACGGCCAACGCGGGTTGGTTTACCGGAGTTGTCAACTACCATAAGGTTTGAGATGTGGATTCCAGCTTCCTGTTTTACAATTCCACCCTGAGCATTTTTAGCATTGGGTTTGGTGTGTTTTGAAACCAGGTTTACACCTTCAACAATGGCGCGCTGTTTTACAACATCAAGTTCAAGAACTTTGCCCTGCTTACCTTTTGAGTCACCAGCAATAACCTTCACGGTATCGCTTTTCTTAATATTTAATTTCGTGCTCATAGTCTGTTTTGTCCTTTACAGCACCTCGGGTGCTAATGAAACAATCTTCATGTATTGCTTTTCGCGCAATTCCCTGGCTACTGGTCCGAAAATACGGGTACCTGACATTTCACCGGCATTATTGAGCAATACTACAGCATTGTCATCAAACCTGATGTAAGAACCGTCGTTGCGACGAATTTCTTTTTTTGTTCTGACAACCACTGCTTTGGCTACCGTTCCTTTTTTAATGTTTCCCGAAGGAATAGCACTTTTAACGGCAACTACGATCTTATCGCCTATAGAGGCATATTTTTTACGTGTTCCACCCAGTACCCGGATGCACAGAACTTCTTTAGCTCCGCTGTTATCAGCAACCGTAAGACGTGATTCCTGTTGTATCATAATTACTTCGCTCTTTCAATGATTTCGACTAATCTCCAGCATTTATTTTTGCTCATCGGCCGGGTTTCGGCAATGCGAACGGTGTCGCCGATGTTACACTCATCATTTTCATCATGAGCTGCAAATTTGGAGGATTTTTTTACAAACTTTCCGTACTTGGGATGTTTCTCACGGCGCTCAACCTGAACGACGATTGATTTTTGCATTTTATTGCTAACAACAACCCCAATTCTTTCTTTTCTCAGATTTCTGGTTTCCATAGCTTATACGGTTATTGATTGTTAACACCAGCCAGCCCTTTAGCAGCTTCCTTCAATTGGCGTGAGCGCAATTCAGTAATCATGCGTGCAATGGTTCTGCGATAGGTTTTGATTTTATTGGGATTTTCAAGAGGCGAAACAGCATGGTTAAGCTTAAGCTTGTTAAGCTGCTTGCGTTCTTCATCAAGCCGTTCAATAATTTCGGCTGTTGAAAGCTCTCTAATGACTTCTTGTTTCATCGTTCGTTATATTGATTCTTCAACGTAATCTCTTCTTACCACAAACTTCGTTGCCACAGGTAGTTTCTGAGCTGCCAGCCTGAGGGCTTCTTTTGCAATCTCCATGGGTACACCTTCTGCTTCGAAGATAAGACGTCCTGGGCTGATGCGAGCCACAAAATATTCAGGAGCTCCTTTACCTTTACCCATACGGACTTCAGCAGGCTTCTTTGTAACAGGTTTGTCAGGAAATATGCGAATCCAGATCTGTCCTTCACGTTTCATGTGACGGCTAACTGCCTGACGGGCAGCTTCAATCTGCCTGCCGGTAATCCAGGCTTCTTCCAGGGTTTTGATACCGAATGAACCAAATGAAAGTTCTGCTCCACGCTTGGTGTTGCCTTTCATTTTGCCTTTCTGCATTTTCCTGTACTTGGTTTTCTTTGGCTGTAACATTATTATCGGATATTGATCGTGTTGTTGTTACTCTTGTTTTTTGCAATTATTTCTTGGGTCCCCTGGTATTGCGGTTACCACGTGGCGGCCTGTTGTTGGGTCTTTGTGGCATAGACTTTTCGCGTGGATTGCCTGTACCTGCAGCTTCAACATTAGGTGTAAGTTCAACTTTACCGTATACTTCGCCTTTACAAATCCAGACTTTTATACCAATTCGTCCATAAGTTGTATGAGCTTCTGCTATTGCGTAGTCAATATCAGCACGAAGTGTATGTAAAGGAATACGGCCTTCTTTTATCATTTCGCGACGGGCCATTTCAGCTCCGGCTAACCTTCCTGATATAAGAACTTTGATTCCTTCTGCTCCGATGCGCATGGTTGAAGCAATAGAAGTTTTGATAGCACGACGATAAGAAATCCTGCCTTCAATCTGACGGGCAATCGCATTTGCAACGATTACGGCATCCATTTCAGGGCGTTTAATTTCTGAAATATTGATTTGAATCTCCTTTTTGGTGATTTTCTTCAACTCTTCTTTCAGCTTGTCAACTTCCTGACCACCTTTTCCGATAATGATACCCGGGCGGGCGGTATGTATTGTTACGGTAACGAGTTTCAGTGTGCGTTCGATTACTATTTTCGAAACACCAGCCTTCGACAAACGCGCATTCAAATACTTACGAATCTGGTCATCTTCAACCAGTTTGTTTTCGAAATGCTTGCCACCATACCAGTTGGAGTCCCATCCTCTGATGATGCCGAGCCTGTTACCTATTGGATTTGTCTTTTGTCCCATTCAACAAATTATTATTTGGTTTTTAAGCCTGATTTGCAGTTTATTTTTTAACTTCCTGAGCAATCCTGTTGTCAATCAGCAGGGTTACATGGTTTGAACGCTTACGGATACGGTGTGCACGTCCCTGTGGGGCGGTACGGATACGTTTGAGTGAGCGGGCACCATCTACACCAATCTCTTTAATATAGAGACTTGTATCTTCCATACGGGTACCTTCGTTCTTGGCTTGCCAGTTGGCGAGTGCAGAGAGCAGCAATTTGTGTAAACGTCCGCTTGCATCCTGAGGAGAATGTTTCAATACATGAAGAGCCTGTTCCACGTTCATGCCGCGGATCATATCTGCTATCAGGCGCATTTTCCTGGGCGAAGTTGGGCAGTTAATCAATTTGGCAAAAGATTCATTCTTTCTGGCCTCTTTAACCTGCTCGGCTTTGTTATGTTTTCGTGATCCCATCGGTTTTTATTCTTTATTTTTTACCTTTATCTTTACTTCCGGCATGTCCCCTGAATATACGTGTGGGGGAAAATTCACCAAGCTTGTGACCTACCATGTTTTCAGTAACATACACAGGAATAAATTTATTTCCGTTATGTACAGCTATGGTTTGTCCTACAAAGTCAGGAGAAATCATGGAAGCACGCGACCAGGTTTTAATAACCACTTTTTTGTTGGTGCTTATAACATCCAATACTTTCTTTTCCAGTTTATAGTCGATATAAGGACCTTTTTTAAGCGAACGGCTCATGTTAAATGCTGTTAAAGTTCAATTACTTCTTCCTTCTTTCGATAATATATTTGTTCGAAGCCTTCTTCGGGTAGCGGGTCTTATATCCCTTAGCCGGTAAACCTTTACGCGACCTTGGGTGACCTCCTGTAGACCTACCTTCACCACCACCCATCGGGTGATCAACCGGGTTCATAACCACAGCGCGGACACGGGGCCTACGTCCAAACCAGCGAGTACGGCCGGCTTTACCAGATACTTCAAGGTTATGTTCAGTATTAGATACAATACCTACTGTAGCCTTACATGTTTGAAGAATCAGGCGGGTTTCTCCTGAAGGAAGTTTGATAACGGCAAATTTACCATCACGTGACATCAACTGTGCTGATGATCCGGCGCTACGTGCCATTTTTGCTCCCTGACCAGGTCTGAGTTCAATATTATGAATGACTGTTCCGAAAGGAATTTCGCTCAAGTATAATGAGTTGCCGATTTCTGGCTGTACACCTTTTCCTGAGATGACTTCCTGACCCACTTTCAGTCCGTTGGGAGCTACGATGTAGCGTTTTTCACCATCTGCATAAAACAGAAGGGCGATACGGGCTGTACGGTTCGGATCGTATTCGATGGTTTTTACCGTTGCAGGAATATTTTCCTTATCACGTTTAAAATCGATTACACGGTATTGTTGTTTGTGACCACCGCCGATGGACCGTAAAGTCATTTTTCCATCGTTGTTGCGGCCTCCCGATCTGGTCTTGGGCTGCAACAGGCTCTTTTCAGGGCTGGTGGCAGTTATGTCATCCAGTGCGCTTACCAGTTTGAAGCGCTGACTTGAAGTAGTCGGTTTGAATTTTTTTAAAGCCATTATCTTTAAATATTGCTATAAAAATCAATTGTTTCACCCTCAGCTAAAGTTACGATAGCTTTCTTATATGAATTGGCACGTCCTTTTACCATTCCTGCTTTTGTAAAGCGTGATTTGGTTTTTCCGGCATAATTCATAGTGTTAACTTCAGTAACATCAACTCCGTAGATTTCTTCTACTGCCTTTTTAATCTGCAATTTGTTTGAGTCTTTCTTTACGATAAACCCATAACGGTGGAGCTTTTCACCTAAGGCTGTCATCTTTTCCGTAACTACCGGCTTTATTATGATACCCATCGTTTCTTGTGTTAATGGTTCTTAATCTCAGCGCTTTGAGCGGTGATTTAATTCTGAAATGTCTTTTCGATTTCGGCCACTGAGCCTTCGAGAATTACCAGGTTTTTAGCACGGATAATTTCGTATGTATTTAAATCACAAGCCCTTATAACTTTAGCCTGTTTCAAATTACGGGACGACAAATATACGGCTTTATTAACATCAGGCAACACCATAAGTGTCTTTTTTCCTGAAAGTTGCAGATTTTCCAGTAGTTCTACAAAGTTCTTCGTTTTGGGTGCCTCATAAGTGAAGTCTTCCAGAACAACAATGTTATTGTCTTTTGCTTTGTAACTAAGTGCAGAAATACGTGCAAGCTGTTTCAATTTTACATTGAGCTTGAAGTTGTAAGTTCTGGGTCTTGGGCCAAATACTCTGGCTCCTCCACGCATAAGCGGACTCTTTATACTTCCTGCACGAGCTCCACCAGTTCCTTTTTGTTTCTTCAGTTTGCGGGTACTACCTGAAACTGTAGATTTTTCTTTTGAGCTGTGTGTACCCTGACGCTGATTGGCCAAATACTGTTTAGTATCGAGGTAAATAGCGTGATCGTTGGGCTCGATATTGAAAATCGAATCATTGAGGTTAACTGTCCTGGCAGTCTTCTCCCCTTTAATGTTATAAATTGCTAGCTCCATCGTTCAATGATTACATATGATCCATTAGCTCCAGGTACTGCACCTTTTACCAACAAGAGATTCTTTTCCTTTACGATTTTTATAATCTGGAGGTTCAGGGTTTTTACCCTTTTGTTTCCGGTTTGTCCAGCCATTCTCATTCCTTTGAATACTCTGGATGGCCATGAAGATGCACCTACAGATCCGGGAGCTCTTAAGCGGTTGTGCTGACCGTGGGTAGCACCTCCAACTCCACTGAAACCATGTCTGCGAATAACACCCTGGAAACCTTTTCCTTTGGTGGTGCCGACTACGTCAACAAATTCGCCTTCTTCAAAAACATCAATCATTACTACATCACCAAATTTTTTCTGATGGCCTGCCTCAAAACGGGTAAACTCAACTAATTTTCTTTTTGGTGTAATTCCGGCTTTGGCAAAATGACCCATCTCGGCTTTGGTAGTATGCTTTTCCTTTTTATCGTCGAAAGCAAGCTGAATGGCATCATAACCATCTACCTCTTTTGTCCTGATCTGAGTGACATAGCAAGGGCCGGCTTCAATGACCGTACACGGCAGATTCTTGCCATTGGCATCGTATACGCTGGTCATTCCGATTTTTTTTCCTATAATTCCTGACATTGCAGTATCATGTTAAAATTGATGATTCTTTTCCTTTTTGGTTTGACGGATAAATCCGGTAGCCTTTTGTCTGGCGGAAATCAGACTTTGATTTCTACTTCCACGCCACTGGGCAACTCCAGTTTCATCAGCGCATCAATCGTTTTGCTGGTGGTACTGTAGATATCAAGCAAGCGTTTGTATGAACTGAGTTCAAACTGCTCCCTCGATTTCTTGTTGACAAAGGTCGACCTCAACACAGTGTAGATCTTTTTGTTGGTAGGCAGAGGAATAGGGCCGTTAACAACTGCACCGGTCAATTTCACGGTCTTTACGATCTTTTCGGCTGATTTATCAACCAGATTGTGATCGTACGATTTCAGTTTTATTCTGATCCTTTGGCTCACGTTACTTTGGTTTATTGATTTAGTTTCGTTTATTTAACAAGATATCCTTTTAACTTGTAGATTACTTCATCTGTCAGGTTAGCAGGCAGTTCAGCATAGTGTGAAAATTCCATACTTGAATTTCCTCTTCCTGAAGTTATGGTGCGAAGGCTGGTTACATATCCAAACATTTCTGCCAGCGGCACATGGGCCTTAACTATCTGGTAGCGTGGTTTGGAGTCTATTCCATCTACATTCGCTCTGCGTTTATTCAAATCACTTGTAATGTCGCCTACATATTCGTCAGGAACATTCACTTCCAAACGCATTACAGGCTCAAGCAATACATTACGTCCCAAACGGGCAGCTTCTTTAAATCCGACTTTTGCACAAATTTCAAATGCCAGGGCATCAGAATCCACACTATGGAATGAGCCGTCAATCAATCTTACCTTAAGGCTCTCGAGTGAAAATCCGGCCAAAACACCATTCATCATAGCTATTTTGAAACCTTTTTCAATCGATGGAATAAATTCCTTGGGAATATTTCCGCCTTTTACATCGTTGATGAACTGCAAGCCTTTGAATCCTTCATCGGCCGGGCCCAATTCAAACTGGATATCTGCAAAGCGACCACGTCCACCCGTTTGTTTTTTATATACCTCGCGGTGAGTAACCGTTGTAACCAAAGCCTCTTTATAGGCAACCTGTGGATTTCCACGGCTGGTTTCAATTTTAAACTCACGTTTAAGACGATCTGCTATAATCTCAAGGTGCAACTCACCCATTCCACTGATAACAGTCTGACCGGTTTCTTCGTCCACTCTAACAGAGAAAGTAGGATCTTCTTCAGCAAGTTTGTTAAGTGCCTGGTCAAGTTTATCTACATCATCCTGAGTTTTGGGCTCAACTGCAACGCTGATCACCGGCTCGGGGAAAACAATAGATTCAAGAACTATCGGATGCTTTTCGTCGCAAAGTGTATCACCGGTTCTGATTTGCTTAAAACCAACAACAGCTACAATATCTCCTGCTTCAACCTGCTGGAGTGGATTCTGTTTATTGGCATGCATTTGCATAATCCGGGATATACGCTCCTTTTTGTTGGTTCCTGTGTTTAACACATAACTACCCGATGTCAGCGTGCCTGAATAGACTTTAATAAAAGCCAGTCTTCCCACAAACGGGTCAGTACTGATTTTAAAAGCCAGCGCTGAAAACGGCGCAGCAGGGTCGGCATGGCGGGCTTCTTCCTTTTCAGTATTGGGGTTTATTCCAACAACTGAATCAATTTCGGCCGGATTGGGCAGGTAAGATACGATTGCATCGAGCAAAGGTTGTACGCCTTTATTTTTGAACGATGCTCCACAAAGAACAGGGGTTATCCGCATTTCAATAGTTGCCTTACGGATAATGTCGCGCATTTCTTCAGGTGTGATTGAATTGTGGTCAGCCATAAATTTTTCGAACAGCTGTTCGTTTTCTTCGGCCACACCTTCAATTAATTTCAACCTGTATTCATTAACGAGTTCTACCATTTCTGCCGGAACTTCGTCTTCGGTAAAATTCATACCCTGTGAATCGTCTTCCCAAATAATGGCCTTATTGGTGATAAGGTCAACCACACCGATGAAGTTTTCTTCTTCTCCAATGGGGAGTTGTAAAGGAATTGGATTGGCTCCGAGTTTTTCTTTCATCTGACTGATGACGTCAAAGAAATCGGCACCCGCTCTGTCCATTTTATTTACAAAGCTAATCCTGGGTACATTGTATTTATCAGCTTGTTTCCAAACAGTTTCACTCTGAGGTTCAACACCTCCAACTGCACAGAAAATAGCTACAGCACCATCAAGAACCCTGAGCGAACGCTCAACTTCAACTGTAAAGTCGACATGACCCGGAGTGTCAATGATGTTGATTTTATATTTTTCATCCCTTACATCCCAAAAAACTGTGGTAGCAGCCGAAGTAATGGTAATACCACGTTCCTGTTCCTGAATCATCCAGTCCATGGTAGCAGTGCCATCATGCACTTCACCAATTTTATAGCTGATTCCGGTATAATACAACATACGCTCGGTTGTCGTGGTTTTACCCGCGTCAATGTGCGCCATAATGCCGATGTTGCGTGTATGTGCTAATCTGCCGGACATTTGTTGTTGTACTATTGGGTTGTTTGGTTAATTTATATTAGAAGCGGAAATGTGAGAAGGCCTTGTTGGCATCAGCCATACGATGGGTATCTTCTTTTTTCTTAAAAGCAGAACCTTCTTCTTTGTAAGCAGCCATGATTTCGCCGGCGAGTTTGGCGCTCATCGTTTTTTCATGACGTTTACGTGCAAAAAGGATAAGGTTCTTCATTCCGATTGAGCTCTTGCGACCCGGACGGATTTCAGAAGGAATCTGGAAAGTTGCACCACCAATACGGCGGCTGCGTACTTCCACATTAGGAGTTACATTGCTGAGACCTTTTTTCCAAATCTCGAGTCCGTCTTCTCCCATTTTTTCAGTAACAGTCTCAATGGCTTCATAAAAAATCTGGAAAGCCAGGTTTTTCTTTCCTGTGTACATTAAGTTGTTAACGAACTTGGTAACAAGAACGTCATTGAACTTCGGGTCAGGAAGAATGATTCTCTTTTTTGGTTTTGATTTCCTCATTGCTTTATACTTTGCTAATACCTGAATCAGGAATTATTTTTTACCTTTTGCAGGGGCTGCTACTTTACCACCTTTTGGACGCTTGGTTCCGTATTTTGATCTGCGCTGATTGCGGCCGTCTACTCCGGATGTATCAAGTGCTCCACGTATAATATGGTATCTTACTCCTGGCAAGTCTTTTACCCTGCCACCACGAATCATAACGATGGAGTGTTCCTGCAGGTTGTGACCTTCACCCGGAATGTAAGCATTTACCTCTTTACTGTTGGTAAGCCTAACCCTGGCGACCTTACGCATAGCTGAATTAGGTTTTTTTGGTGTTGTGGTATAAACCCTAACACAAACACCTCTTCGCTGTGGACAAGAATCCAGTGCCGGAGATTTGCTCTTATCGGTCAACTTTTTACGTCCTTTACGAACCAATTGCGAAATTGTAGGCATATTAGAACTTTTAAATTGGTTTTTTTACTCGACTAACCCCTTTTTTTAGGGTCTGCAAAGGTACAACTTAATTTTAACTTTACAATAAGCTGATCAAAAATAAATTACAATGTTACAAACCCTTTAAAGGAATTGCTTTTCTGATGATTTTAAATCTGCTGAATAAGCTTTTGAAAGCTTCTTCGCTTTTGCTCAGTAAGCAATGTTCATTGTAATTCTGAAATTATGGAGGGAAGATGATATTGACAGACACGTCAGGCCATTGGCCAAGACTAAATCAATACCCCGGTTAATTGTTGGTGCCCTGCGGCTGGTATTGATTGAAACCTATAGTTGTCTAACTTTATCAGGTTTCCCGGATTCGAAAATCTCAGAAATTTTGAGCATTTCAGGAAGATACAATCTATACCTTCCTCTCAAATGCGGCTGCAAAAGTATAAATTAATTTTATTCCTGCAACATTTTTTCTAATTATTTTTCAAGAAGATAAAAGAATTATTCCCTTTCACCTGAAATTGCTTAGAATAAAAGCATTACATTCGCATTATGATTCTGATACCGTAACCATAACAAACGATTCATATTTACTGGTATTTATTTATATATTGTCAACACCCGATATATGATGCCATCTCAATTAACCATTCATGTAAAGAGAGAATCCTTTGTTTGTGTTTATTTGTGTGAAACAAACTATAATTCAGCCCTTCATTTATTTGCACATCCTTTCCGGAAATTAATTCCATATTTACCTTTATTCTTTCCGGCAATGGATAAGCCACCATGAGTCGTAGCTGAATCAACATCACTTGCGGAAGGCGCTATTTTAAGCGTATATAATGAAATGGAAATTACCAATAAAATGAAAAAACAAATTCTCTTCTTTATTATTATTTTCAGCAGTGTTTACTATGTTTCCGCCCAAACCTGGCCAAAAGTGTATATTAACCCTTATGGCAACTCTAGCCCTTTTTGTTCTTTTGAAACATATGATGAAGGCATTGTCGTACTTAGCAAGCACAAAAGGGATGGGGGAGTGGTAATAGCAGGCTGGCTTTTTAAGACAGATATCAATGGCGAAATTATCTGGGAGCGAACACTTGGCAGTCTCACTGATTATTTATCGTGGTTTAATATGATGCAGGTTACCCGCGATTCAGGTTTGGTAATTGCCTTAAGCACACGTTATGCGGATTTATACCCTTTTGGAATTTTTGCAGATGCCGCATTTATGAAACTCAATGCCTGCGGGCAATTAGACTGGTGCAATATAATTAATGAACCCGGTATTGATAATTTTGGACAGGATGTTGCTGAAACCTACGATGGATACGTTGGACTGTATAACAATTATCATCCCGGCGGGCCTCCACCACACAGCAACGAAAACCCGACTTCTTTGATTAAATTTGATTTCAACGGCCAGATTCAATGGAGATTGAATTACGATGATAAGCTTTTGGATGTTGAGGACTGGTGGGATATTCTGGTTTTAAAGGACAGCACTTATCTGGTAACCGGATATTGTAAGTATTATGATTCTATACAATCCGAGCACTATACGAAACCGATTAAAGTTAACATAGATCAGGATGGAAATATAATAAACTATAATATTTTATATAAAAGTGTTGATTCAATTGATGGCGCCCTGGATTTCTTTACCATTGAATCGGCCGGCGGCCGTTTATATTCTGCAGGAGTTACCAATTCACCAAAAAAAAGCCTGAGGAAGCAATTCCTTTCCGAAGAGAATCCGCAGTTCTTTTCACTAAGTGATTCAATAAGTTATGCCTATTCATTGAGTTGGATGCAGGATAGCTCCATAGTTATCGCTGGTTCAATGCAGAATTACGATCAATGGTATGATATCAGGGTTGAGGTTCAAATTGTTGATACCATGGGAAACATTCTACATAGCCGGCGGTTGTTGGATGATTACACCGGACCCTACTATTTTGTTTCAACCACCCACGATAACAAAATCCTGGCCACCGGCAGCGCCGAGGAAAACCCTTACGGCCCCATGCTCAACACGATGCTTTTCAAGCTTACCTCCACCCTTGAAGATGATGTGTATGACCCCACCCCACATGTGTACGATTATGCCTGCCCGGGTGGCGTGGCACCGCACGATACCATTGGCATGGAAGAATGCGATATAGTGGTAAGCGCTGAGCACCTGGCCACCCTGCCCGATGTGGCGGTGATGGAGGTGTATCCCAACCCGGTAAAAGACCGGTTTTATATAAGATTGCCGGAGTTTATTGCCCTGCGCAACAGCAACAAAGGTTTGAGCACAGCTTTGTACCAAAGCAACTACCAGCAACAAAGTATGTTACAGGTTTTTGATTTGAGTGGAAGGTTTATCACAGAGCAAAAACTTACACAAGGGCAGCAGCTCGCTGAATTCGATGTGTCAAACTGGGCTCCAGGGATGTATCTGCTCAGGCTGGTTTATAAAGATAAGACGGTGGGGAGCGCGAAGGTGGTGAAGTGAAGTCGGAAGTCGGAGGTCAGAGGTCAGCAATCGATAACCACAAACCAGCAATCCGAAAACAGAAAATCCTGCAAATCCTGTCTAAAAAAATGCAATAAATAAGAACCGGAAATCAATTGAAATCAGTTTTTGAGAGCGGGAAGGTGGTGAAGTGAGGTCAGAGGTCAGAGGTAAGAGGTAAGAGGTCAGCAATCGATAACCACAAACCAGCAATCCGAAAACAGAAAATCCTGTAAATCCTGTCTAAAAAAATGCAATAAATAAGAACCGGAAATCAATTGAAATCAGTTATTGGGGAATGCGAAGGTGGTGAAATGATTTTGAATGACGAATTCCGAATGACTAATTAAAAAAATCACCAATAAATCCTGTTAATCCTGTCGAAGAAAATGATAATAAATAAAAGCCAAATTTCAGTTGAATCCCTGTTTCTACTTGCCAATGAAAATAATCCCGCCGGCATCTCAGCCCGTAATCTTCTTACGGCTTATCGTTTGATGAATTATGAAGCGGTTATTCCAATTCCTGACACCACCCTGAAGTCATCAATAGCTTCATTTGATATTCCATGGAAGGCAAATGAAGACAAAGCAGGTATCCATGTTTTTCCTAATCCTGCAAATGACTATACCATTGTAAGTTACAATATGGAAGGGGTCAGTATTCTGGAATTGTTAAGCCAGGATGGACGAGTGATCAAGTCTGTTAACTTGAAACCTGGCATCAACCAGCACCTTTTCCGCACTGAAGGGTTGCCATCAGGAGTCTATACTTTAAACCTAAAGGGTGGCAATAAATATTTAACCACCAAACTGATAATCAGGTAATTTGCTCAAACCGTCAATGCTGCGGGCAGCTTTGTGCCTGCAGCATTGATTTAAAATTGACCATAATGAAAATCAAGATATTCCTATTATTTTCTTTTTTTCTTTTATTTCCGGTTTTGGTTATTTCCCAAACCTGGCCTAGAATATACATCAATCCCGGGATACATTCAACTGGCAAGGTAGCTTTTGAGTCTTACGACAATGGTATTATTCTTCTTTCTGAGAATTTTAGCCAGATTAAGGAATCTGGATGGCTGATAAAGACAGATATTAATGGAAATCTATTATGGGAAAGGATAATAGGAAAGCCAAATAAATACCTCTCATTAGTTGATAACATGTCTTTAACAAGTGATTCTGGAGTAATAATTTCTATGTCATCTCAGTTTGCAGAGGAAAATCAATTTGGAATTATTGACGATCCTGTTTTCATTAAACTTGATGCATGTGGACATGTAGATTGGTGTACTATAATTAATCTGATGGGTATAGATAATTCCGGAATAGATGCAGTTCAGACCAACGATGGATTTATAGGTCTTTACACAAATTGGAATGTACCCACCAACTCAATAGGAGTTGTTAAAATGGATAATTTTGGCCATATTCAATGGCTTTTTACTTATGATTCAGATACAATAATTGATAATATGCCTTTCGATATCCTTGCCCTGGATGATGGCTCTACCATAATAACCGGCTATGGTTATTATGATGATGGACAATCTGCTACCTTGAGTTTAAAGCCAATAAAACTTCATATTGCTCCTGACGGCGAAGTTATTAACTGGCAAGCAAATCATTACGAGGATGATTCGTTGAGAGGAGGGGATTATCAGACCATAAAGGACAAAAAGGGAAATTTGTATTCAGCGGGGTTTACTAAAACCACCAATACCTACCCATTAAACTTTATCAAAAAATCGCTCAGAAAACAAAAAGTAGATGGCTCACAATTGGAGTACTATATTCTGAATGACACAGTAAGTTCTAACGGTTTTCTTGACTGGATGCCTGACAGTACTATTGTTATTACAGGCTCAACTGAAGGCCAGGATAATAACTGGTTTCAATCCCGTGCCGATGTATTGCTTATAGATACACTGGGCAATATACTTCACCGACGAAGGTTTCTGAATGACTATACCGGGCCCGCTTATAGGGCAACAACCACCCACGATAACAAAATACTGGCCACCGGCAGCGCCGAGGAAAACCCTTACGGCCCCATGCTCAACACGATGCTTTTCAAGCTTACCTCCACCCTTGAAGATGATGTGTATGACCCCACCCCACATGTGTACGATTATGCCTGCCCGGGTGGCGTGGCACCGCACGATACCATTGGCATGGAAGAATGCGATATAGTGGTAAGCGCTGAGCACCTGGCCACCCTGCCCGATGTGGCGGTGATGGAGGTGTATCCCAACCCGGTAAAAGATCAGTTTTATATAAGATTGCCGGAGTTTATTGCCCTGCGCAACAGCAACAAAGGTTTGAGCACAGCTTTGTACCAAAGCAACTACCAGCAGCAAAGCATGTTACAGGTTTTTGATTTGAGTGGAAAATTTGTTTCCGAACAAAAACTTACACAAGGGCAGCAGCTCGCTGAATTCGATGCGTCAAACTGGGCTCCTGGGATGTACCTGCTCAGGCTGGTTTATAAAGATAAGACGGTGGGGAGCGCGAAGGTGGTGAAGTGAAGTCGGAAGTCAGAGGTCAGCAATCTATAACCACAAACCAGCAATCCGAAAACAGAAAATCCTGTAAATCCTGTAAATCCTGTCAAAAAAAATGCAATAAATAAGAGCCGGAAATCAATTGAAACCACTCATTGGGGAGTGCGAAGGTGGTGAAATGAAGTCGGAAGTCAGAGGTCAGCAATCGATAACCACAAACCAGGAATCCGAAAACAGAAAATCCTGTAAATCCTGTCTAAAATATCACCACAGATAAAAGCCGGATTACAACAAATCCCTGAGCCTTTTATATCCTTCAGCACTGGTCTTAAGCTTTGCACCACACTTCAAACTAACCAGATGCGTATCTTTTCCGTACAAGTCAACAGACAGTATCTGATTCACATTTACAAGGTGACTGCGATGAATGCGGATAAACCCCTGAGGTGCAAGATGAGTCTCAAAATACTTCATGGTTTTCTCTTTCAGATGGTTACCCAATTCAGAATAAACCATCACATAATCGTCCTGTGCTTCGATGTACCATATTTTATCAACGGGAATAACCACAATTTTACTTCCAAGCCTGGTAACTATCCGGTCAAGTTCACCGCTGGTATCATCGAGTTTTGCTTTAAGTTCTGTAATTTCCTGCTGATTGCCTATCTTTTGAGTTAAGAGCCGCTGCCGTGCCCTTTCGATTGCCTGAGACAGGCGGGCTTTGGCAAATGGTTTCAGCAGGTAATCTACCGCATTCATTTCAAATGCTTTGATGGCAAACTCATCATACGCAGTAGTAAAAACAATCTGTGGCGGATCCGGCAGAAGTTCGAGCAGTTCAAAACCGGTAATCTTCGGCATCTGCACATCCAGAAATATGAGATCGGGTTTAATTTCAGTAATCATTTTCAGGGCTTCAAACCCATTTTCACATTCTCCGGCCAGTTCAATATCGGTCTGTTCGGCTAAATAATGCCTTATAATATCTCGGGCAGGAGGCTCATCATCAATGATCAGGATTTTTATTTTTGTCATTTCCCGGAAATTTCAGTTTAACTTCAAACATATTTTCATTTTTACTGATTTTCGCCAGTGTTGAGATACCATACACCATCTGCATTCGTTTCATCACATTGGCTAAGCCAGTACCAGTGCCCCGTTTGCGCGGCATTGCAGGATCGAAGTTATTGGATACAACAATTTCGAGCCAACCATTATTCTTACTTCCTTCAATTTTTATAAATGATTGCCCTGGTGTATCATACACTCCATGTTTTACTGCATTTTCTACCAGGGGTTGCAAAATCATCGGCGGAAGCGGCCAATCCAGAATACCATCTTCAAATGATTCAGTGATCATTAATCTTCCGCCGAATCTGACTTTTTCGATATCGAGGTATAATCTCAAATGATACAACTCCTGTTTCAATGAGCTCATTTTATTATCTGAGAAACTTAATGAATATCGCATAAATTCTGACAGGTTGATGACCATTTCCTGCGCTTTTTCGGGATTGGTAATCGTAAGCGAGCTTATTGAATTGAGGCTGTTAAACAGGAAGTGAGGTTTAATCTGGGCGCGCAACGAATTTAATTCGCTTTCGTGCAACAGGTTTTGCAAAGCTGCTTCGCGCGCCCGCCGTTCTTTCAGGTTCTGGTTATTGATGAGCAGATAAAACACCGTAATCATTATAATATACAGCATCAGGCCTGCAAAAACTTTTACCATCATTGTTTCATTGAACAAAGCCATATATTCCGCATCGTTTCCTGAAACAGCGCCCATAATCAGGTAAACACTTCCAAACAGTATCAACATGGTAACTGTTCCACTGGTCACATGCCTCAGAATCATTTCCTGGCTGTTTAATTTTTCGTAATCAGAAAATTTAACCAGATACCATAAACCTATACCTAACAAAGCAAAAACGGCATTAAACACCAGAGCTTCTGAAACAGACCACACCTCATTGATATGAAGCTGGAACCGCAGAATGGTATAGTGCACAAAAGCAATGACCAGCCATGCTCCTGCATAGACTGGTAAAAGCTTGTTGCTGAACAGTTTTGCCAACATATAATTTAGTAGCTTTTTAATTCACCACCTCCAAAAACAGTGGCTCCTTTAATAACAAGGGTTTTGCTTATATCAATATTCAGGTTGCGTCTTTTATCGGCAAATCCGCCAAAAGCATTGAACGATTCAACTTTTACATTCCAGTCGTTGGGTACAATAAGTGTACTGCCTCCGAAAATGGCAATCATTTCAAGGTAATTATTACCCGGAGCCAGCTGACATTGCGTTAAGTCGAGTTTAGTACCGCCGAAAATCGCTACAACCTTACCACCTCTGAAATTCTGAGCATAGATAACGCGCTCGCTTCCGCCAAAGATAGCTGCCTCATCAATATAATCTCCATCCTCAGTAACCACATCGGGCTTGCTTCTTTTGAACCTGAGTGATGATAATGAATTAGAAAAGATAAGACTTACACCTACCATAATAATAATGATAGGCCAAAAGAAAGTAAACAGATTATACGGGAGGTCATAATACCTGTCGGCCAGAAAGACCACTCCCACTGCCAGCAAAAGGACACCCCAGCTGAATTTACGTTCTGCCAGATTTACCACACCAAGCACAACCAGTAGCATTGGCCATGAAAAAATCATATGCCATGTAGAATGGTTAATCATGCCCATATTGCGAAGCATATACAGCAGGCCAAAGCTAACAATTAAAATTCCAACCAGCATGGTTTTAAACTGATGGCGTGGCTTCATCTGAAGATCATTGTTTTCGAAAGTTTCCATTTTATTGATTTTTTGTTTTTTTGACAAATGTAGGGCAGAGATGCCACGGAAATCCATTAAAAATCGGTAAACAACGGAAAAATACCGGTAAATAAGGGACAAAAGGTACACAAAAAAACGGAGCCCTGTTACAGGCTCCGTTCTCCCCAAAATACTCATCAATTATAATCAAACCTACAGTATAAATAAAAACACACAGTATCTAGTCGATGTCAGGCAAATCGGGCAATCCATGAAGATTACCAATAAACCTGGCGTGGTTGAAGGCTTCGCCAAATCTCATCAGCCGGAACAGCTCAACCTGCACAGCCATTGAGATAAGTCTTAATGCTTCGGCATCGGTAAATGAATCGTTTACAAAACGCTGATATGTTTCAGCTGTTTCGGGCGGATAATTGCGCTTGATCTGTTTTTCAACAATCTGCTCGACAATTACTGAAAACCCGGCGGCATTTTTTGTTGCGTTTAACATGGCAGTAAAATGTAGTTCTATTTTGCAATTTATAGTATATAATCGCCGGAATAACAGAAAGTAACACCCCTCAATATTATTTATAATAATTCCAGTTAATCATCATCCGGCCTTATCAATCAACAGGCAGCATTGGTGGGCAAAGAAAGAAAACGTATTTTTGCAGCATAAACAGAAGGAATAACGTGTCGGATATATTAAATCAGCTTAATGAAGCTCAAAGACTTGCCGTGACCACCAGTAACGGCCCCGTTATGGTGATTGCCGGTGCCGGTTCAGGCAAGACCAGAGTACTAACCTACAGAATAGCTCATATGCTCAGTCAGGGGACTGATCCTTTTCAGATTCTGGCGCTTACATTTACCAACAAAGCAGCCAAGGAGATGAAAGAGCGTATAACCAGCCTTGTTGGAAGCAGTGATGCCCGCAATGTATGGATGGGTACATTTCATTCCGTATTCGCTAAAATACTTCGTATTGAAGGCCATCATCTGGGTTATTCTTCCAATTTTACCATTTACGACACTGACGATTCAAAAAGTCTGCTTAAGAATATTGTAAAGGAATTGCAGCTTGATCCAAAGGTTTACACTCCTGGCCAAATCATGTCGAGGATTTCATCGGCAAAATCAAACCTGATTACGGCACAGGAGTACAATGCAAACAGCGAGATAATGAGCCAGGACAAGGCAGCAAACCGACCCATGACCGGCGATATTTATCTTCATTACACTGCCCGCTGTTTTAAAGCCGGCGCTATGGATTTTGACGATTTACTGGTCAATACCAATATATTGCTGCGCGATTTCCCTGAAGTTCTCTTTAAATACCAGCAAAAATTCAAATACATACTGGTAGATGAGTACCAGGACACCAATCATGCGCAGTATCTTATTGTGAAAAAACTCGCAGCCCGCCACGAAAACATCTGCGTAGTTGGTGACGACGCCCAAAGCATATACTCATTCAGGGGAGCCAACATACAAAATATCCTGAATTTCAGAAATGACTATCCGGATTTGAAAGTATTCAAACTGGAGCAAAACTACCGTTCAACCAAAGTGATTGTGAACGCGGCCAACAGCATTATTTCTCACAACAAGGATCAGATATTTAAAGAAGTATGGACCGATAATGACGAAGGAAATCTGATTCAGGTATTAAAAGCAGGCAGCGATACTGAAGAAGGTAGTTTGGTAGCCAATTCGATTTTCCAGACTAAAATGAACGAGCAGTTGCCCAACAGCGATTTTGCAATACTCTACCGCACCAATGCACAATCGAGGGCCATTGAAGAGGCGTTGCGCAAGCTAAACATACCCTACCGGATATACGGCGGATTGTCGTTTTACAAACGCAAGGAAATCAAAGACCTGCTCGCCTACTTCAGGCTGGTAGTTAATACCAAAGATGATGAAGCATTTAACCGGATTATTAATTATCCGGTTCGCGGAATTGGCAATACAACATTAGAAAAACTGGAGTTGGCTGCCTCCAATGCCAATATCAGCCTTTTTGAAGTTGCTTCATCAGTCGGGCACTATGTACCTGGTCTGGCAAGAAATACAGCCACGAAAATTGAGGAATTTACAACGATGATTTCCTCGTTTCACGCCCAGCTCGAAAAAGCAAATGCTTACGAACTTGGCCATAAAATAGCAGCTCATTCAGGTTTATTGAAGGAATTGGCAGCCGACCAGTCAGACGAAGGGCTCTCACGTCAGCAAAACAGCGAAGAGTTGCTCAATGCCATGAAAGATTTTTGCGAGAAGGAACTGACTCTTTTTCCCGGAGAACAGGAAGAAATAACTGACAATCAGGAAGTGCATCGTTCACTCGATCTTTTCATGCAGGAAATCTCCTTGATGACTGATGCAGATAGTGATGACAAAGACGATAACAACAAAGTAACGCTGATGACAATTCATGCAGCCAAAGGCCTTGAGTTTCCATATGTTTACATTGTTGGAGTAGAAGAAAACCTGTTTCCGTCAATGATGTCGCTGCAAACCAGGGCCGAAATAGAAGAAGAGCGGCGGCTCTTTTATGTAGCTGTTACCCGGGCTGAAAAACGGGTTACCTTATCATATGCCGAAAGTCGTTATCGCTGGGGCAACCTGACCATGAATGAACCCAGCCGGTTTCTTGAAGAAATTGATGAAATGTATCTTGAAAAAACAACACGCAGGGTGCAGCCAAAACCCATGGCTTCGTCGCCCGTAATGCAGAAAGCACCGGTTTTTATCAAGAAAAACATGAAAAAAGTTTCTGAAGCGGGACCAGGCTCTGAAAAAAACTTTGACACTCCGATTGAAAAAATTCAACCGGGTGTTGAAGTTGAACATGAACGTTTTGGCAAAGGCAAAGTACTGAGTATTGAAGGAAATGGCTCCAACATCAAAGCCACGGTTTTCTTTGCACTTGTTGGACAGAAGCAGTTGTTGCTCAAATTTGCAAAACTCAGGCTGCTATAACCCGGCATAAATCAAAAAAAGACTGAAATGAACAGTCAATGCAAGCAGTTTTACATCAGCAAGCATCAGTCATATTGCCATGCCGGCCAGAATAATAGCCTAAAAAGAAAAGCTTTTTTAATCTGGCATATACTCTGATTCAAATATTTAGTATCTTTGCATCGGAAAGATTCATCCCCGTTATCTCCTGACTTTACATAACAGAAACCTCTTTATATTTTCAGCCACGGAACTGATGAATCGTTTTTATATTATAGGTAGTTGATATTAAACCATCTTATCCTGCCGGATTTTAAATCCTACGAATACGCATCAAAAAGATCTTTTCAGCACAACAAATTGATTTTATGGATTATAACAGCACGCGTGAAAAACTCATTATACCTGAGTACGGACGCAATGTACAGAAAATGGCAGCCTATGTCCTGACCATAGAAGATCGTGAAAAAAGGACCAACCTGGCCAAAGCTCTGGTAAATATTATGTCGCAATTACATCCCGATCAGCGCGACACAGCCGATTACAAAAGAAAATTATGGGATCATCTGCATATTATTTCAAATTATCAGCTTGATGTTGATGGCCCTTTTCCGGCACCTTCACCTGAAGAAAGGCAGGAAAAACCACAGCGTATCCCCTACCCGCAGGAAATTATCAGGTTCAGGCCTTATGGCAAGAATATTGCTAAAATCATTGAAAAAGCCTGCCTGTTTGAAGATGGCCCTGAAAAAGACGCCCTTGTTAAAAACATAGCCAACCATCTTAAAAAATCCTACCTCAACTGGAATCGCGACTCAGTGAATGACGAACTGATTACCGACCACCTGAAAGAGCTTTCGCACGGCAAACTGAAGCTGAGCGACGATATGCGCCTTGCGCACACCAACGATTTGCTTTCTAAAAATACAGAGCAAAGAAACGCCCCTTCCAATTCAAACAATAACCGCAAGAAAAAATTCAACCCCAGAAACGACAAGAACAGCAACTTCCGTGATATGCGGCACAGGAAAAAGAACTAACTTACCTGCCTTTTAAAGCAATCATTGTTGTTCATCTTATTTTCAGGAGGAATATGAGTTCGTTTATCATCAACGGAGGCAAAAAATTAGCCGGAGAAATCACCCCACAGGGAGCAAAAAACGAAGCGCTGCAAATTTTGTGCGCTGTTTTACTTACCAAAGAAACAGTTACAATCAGCAATGTTCCCGACATAAGGGATGTGAATAAACTGATTGAATTGCTGGGCGACATGGGTGTAAAAGTGGCAACCCAGGCCAAAGGGACTTATACCTTTAAAGCCGATGATGTAAACCTTGATTATTTAAAATCAGCTGATTTTCGTAAAAAAGGAGCCGGTTTGCGTGGCTCCATTATGCTGCTCGGGCCTCTGCTTGCCAGATTTGGCAAAGGCTACATTCCACATCCGGGAGGCGATAAAATAGGAAGGCGCAGACTTGACACTCATTTTATCGGACTGCAGAAACTGGGAGCACGTTTTGAGTCGGAAGGTACCAACAGCTTTTACAGCATCGACGCTTCTGAACTCAAAGGCTGCTATATGCTGCTTGACGAAGCATCGGTTACCGGCACAGCCAATGTGCTGATGGCCGCTGTTATGGCCAAAGGCAAAACCACCATTTTTAACGCAGCCTGCGAACCATACCTGGTACAACTGTGCCGTATGCTCAACCGCATGGGTGCCCAGATTTCAGGCGTAGGATCAAACCTGCTGACCATTGAAGGTGTTGACCAACTGAACGGAACAACACATACCATGCTGCCCGACATGATTGAAATTGGCAGTTTTATTGGTATGGCAGCCATGACAGGCTCAGCAATAACCATTAAAAACGTACAATACCAGGAATTGGGCATCATTCCTGAAGTATTTAGCCGACTGGGCATTGCCATGGAATTGCATGGAGACAACATCTACATTCCTGAACAGGAACATTACAAGGTAGAAACTTTTATGGATGGTTCAATCATGACCATCAGCGACGCCCCATGGCCCGGATTTACTCCCGACCTCATCAGTATAGCTCTGGTGGTAGCCACACAGGCACAAGGCAGCGTACTCATTCACCAGAAAATGTTTGAAAGCAGACTGTTTTTTGTTGACAAACTGATAGACATGGGCGCCCAGATTATTCTCTGCGATCCACACCGTGCTACAGTTATTGGCCTCGACAAACAGGTGCCGCTCAGGGGAATAACCATGTCGTCGCCCGACATCAGAGCCGGCGTTGCCCTGCTTATTGCAGCTCTATCTGCTAAAGGCAAAAGCCAGATTGACAACATTGAGCAGATTGACAGAGGATATGAAAACATTGACGGAAGACTTCGAGCACTGGGCGCTGACATAGAGCGGGTTGAAAATTAATTTAAAATAGCTGACAATTTGACGTTTTACCTTCGATGGCAAACAATTTGTATTGAAGGCTTGACTTTTATTGTTTCTGAATTTATCAAATGAAAATTTTTTCGAATATGACTAAACAGCACAAAAATAAGCCTGAAACAGACGTAAAAACAGAAAAAACCGGCAATGGCGAAGGCCAGGCCGAAACACAGGCAACTGACATAAATGCACCAACCGGAGAAAATGAACCGACAGAAGGTCAGGAAGAAAGTGCTGAGCAAAAAATTGCTGAGCTGAACAAAAAATATACAGAATTGAACGAAAAATATCTTCGTTTGTACTCCGAATTTGACAATTTCAGAAAAAGAGCGCTGAAAGAGCGCATTGAACTGAGCAAAACAGCAACAGAAGATGTGATTACCGAATTACTTCCTGTTCTTGACGATTTTGAAAGAGCCATTGTCTCTTTTGATAAAGCAGAAAAGATTGAGCCACTGAAAGAAGGAACAAACCTGATATACAACAAGTTTAAAAACACCTTGCAACAAAAAGGGCTTCAGGAAGCAGAAGCCATGGGACAGGTTTTTGACACTGATTTTCACGAAGCCATTGCCAATATACCATCTCCATCAGAAGATATGAAAAACAAAATTCTGGATGTAACGCAAAAAGGATATCTGCTGAATGGCAAAGTTATCAGGTTTGCAAAAGTTGTAGTTGGGAATTAAGGTTTTTCTGTCAGCCCTATCCTGTTAAACCAGGACTGGCGGCGGTTAAACAAATATTGAAAGCAATTTGTACAAAGGAAACACAAAGTGACAAAAAGAGATTATTACGAAATACTGGGCGTAACGCGCAATGCCAATGAGTCGGAAATCAAGAAGGCTTACCGGCAGATGGCTCTTAAATACCATCCTGACAAAAATCCGGGAAATAAGGAAGCCGAAGAGAAGTTTAAAGAAGCGGCTGAAGCATACGAAGTGCTGAGCAATGCTGAAAAACGCGCTCGTTACGATCAATTTGGGCACGACGGGCTTCGCAATGGCGGTGGCCAGGGAGGCTTTGGTGGCGGCATGAGCATGGACGACATCTTCAGCCAGTTTGGCGACATCTTTGGCAGTGCGTTTGGTGGCGGATTTGGCGGTTTCAGCAGTGGCGGATCGCGCCGCAGAGTAAATAAAGGAACCAACCTCAGGGTTAAAGTTAAGCTTACATTAGAAGAAATTGCTACGGGTGTTGAGAAAAAAATCAAAGTAAACAAATTGGTAGGTTGCAGCACCTGTAATGGAACTGGTGCAGCCGGAGGTTCTTCTTTCTCAACCTGCTCCCACTGCCGTGGAACAGGCCAGGTAACCAGAGTCACCAGCACCTTTCTGGGACAGATGCAAACTACCTCAACCTGCCCTTATTGTAACGGAGAAGGCCAAACCATTACCAACAAATGCACAACATGCGGCGGAAGCGGCACTACCAAAGGCGAAGAGGTTATCAGTCTGAATATTCCTGCCGGTGTTTCTGAAGGAATACAACTTTCGGTTGGCGGCAAAGGAAATGCTGCTCCCAGAGGTGGTGTTCCGGGTGATTTAATTGTTCAGATTGAAGAACTGCCTCATCCTGAACTTCTGCGTGACGGAAGCAATATCCTTTACGAACACTTTATCAGTTTCCCTGATGCAGCCATCGGCACATCAATTGAAATTCCGACTATTGACGGAAGAGTTAAAATAAAAATCGAACCCGGAACACAAGGGGGTAAAGTTCTTCGGCTAAAAGGCAAAGGAATTCCTTCACTGAATGGTTACGGCCGGGGCGACCAACTGATTAATATAAGTGTCTGGACTCCAAAGCACCTGAGCCGTCAGGAACAGGAATTACTTGAAAAACTCAAACAATCAGAAAACTTCAAACCACACCCCGGCGCAAAAGACAAATCGTTTTTTGACAGAATGAAAGAGTATTTTCAATAGATTTGCGTTAACATATAAACATTCAAAGGATGGTTTGTGTCACATAAATCATCCTTTTTTTTCACAAATTGCCGGTTTTGATTTCAGGAATTTTCAAATCAATTTTGTGATGATGAATTTCGCCTGAAATCGAAACACCAGCTTAAAAGGATTATTTCAACCATTCAATTGATTCGCATTCATCAATCAACCCATTTAATATCAGCCAGGCTATGTCTTATTTTTCAGCCAAAAACATAACCAAGAGATATGCCAACCACACGGCATTGTCCAATGTGAGCATCGAGGTTCCCGAGCAATCTATTTTCGGTCTTTTGGGCCCTAACGGAGCAGGAAAAACTTCGTTGATTCGGATTATAAATCAGATAACAGGCCCCGATGAAGGAGAAGTATTTTTCGGAAGCGAAAAACTTGCTCCGCATCACATCAATAAAATAGGATATCTGCCCGAAGAACGCGGATTGTACAAAAAAATGAAAGTTGGCGAGCAGGCTCTTTACCTTGCTCAGCTCAAAGGCGTTAGCAAGGCCGATGCTCTTAAACGACTAAAATACTGGTTTGAAAAATTTGAAATCCAAACCTGGTGGAACAGGAAAGTGGAAGAGCTCTCCAAAGGAATGCAGCAGAAAGTACAATTCATTGTTACGATCATTCATGAGCCATCCTTGCTCATTTTTGATGAACCATTCAGCGGTTTCGACCCCATCAATGTAAATCTGCTGAAAGAAGAGATCCTTAACTTGCGAAATAACGGAGCAACCATTATTTTTTCAACCCACAACATGGCCTCAGTTGAAGAATTATGCGACAATATTGCACTGATAAACAATTCGCACAAAATACTGGAAGGCAAGGTCAAAGACATTAAAAAGACTTATAAGACAAATACTTTTTCGTTGGAATATGATGGCTTTGCAGGCTCACTCAAATCCATTCTTCCTCAGGATTTCAAACTATTAGAGGAAGTTCAGGACGATGAATTATTCAGGGTAGCAGTACAATTGCCCAAAGGCACCAGCCAGAATCAGCTTATCAACGCAGTGCTTCCGCACATCAACCTGCATTCATTCAACGAAATTATTCCAAAGATGAATGAAATTTTCATCGAAACAGTGAATTCTTCCATCAATCATTCAGCTAACACTCAAAATAACCAGGCATGAACAGGACGATACTTGTCATCAAACGCGAATACCTGTCTCGGGTTCAGAAAAAATCTTTTATCATCATGACCATTCTGGGGCCCATTTTAATGGCAGCCCTGTTTATTGTGCCGGCCTACCTGGCACAAATGTCGGATGAAACCAAACAGGTTGCCATTCTTGATGAAACAGGATGGTTTATTAATAAATTTGAGAATTCCGACAATTTCACTTTCGAATACGTAGTTGAAGATTTAGAAACAGCCAAATTAAATCTTTCAGCCAGTAAAGGCTATGCATTGCTTTATATACCGCGCCCATCGGCCAGTATTCCATCAGCAGCGGTGGTTTACAGCGAAAAACAGGTAAGCCTCGACTTAAAAAGTTACATTAAAAATGTAATGTCAAAAGAGGTTGAGAATCAAAAACTTGGCGCTGAAATTCTAAAGGAAATCAACAGAGTAAATCCTCAATATAAAGCATCAGATGCCGACTCAATTGCCAAAGAAAGCCGCATTAGTGAGGAAATACTGAAAAATATCAAAACCAACATTACTCTGACCTCCATTCAAATGGGCGAAGAAGGTACAGAAAAGAAAAGCTTCACAGAAGTAAGCATGGGTGTGGGTATGTTTGCGGGCATCCTTATTTACTTCTTTATCTTTCTTTTCGGTGCACAGGTAATGCGTGGTGTGATAGAAGAAAAGGTAAGCCGCATTGTAGAAGTGATTGTTTCGTCGGTCAAACCATTTCAGTTAATGATGGGAAAGATCGTTGGTGTAGCGCTCGTTGGACTTACTCAGTTCATGCTCTGGGTTGTTTTAACACTTGCACTGGTTACAGTTTTTCAAACCATCATGCCTGATAAAATAAAACAGGCCAACGCCACTGAAGCTTTTAATCCGGGAACGAGAATCCCGGCCGACGCCAACACTGCAATTATTACCGAAGAAACTGAAAATCAGGATGGGTTATCCCGGATTATGGAGGCCCTGGGCTCTATTAATTATGGAGTAATGATTGGTTCTTTTATATTTTATTTCCTGGGAGGATATCTCCTTTACGGCGCCATGTTTGCCGCCATCGGGGCTGCTGTTGACAACGAAACAGATACGCAGCAATTTATGATGCCGGTAACAATTCCGCTGATTCTGTCGATTGTTATGGCTCAGTTTGTAATCAATAACCCTGAAGGGCCTGTAGCTTTCTGGTTCTCTATGATTCCGTTCACCTCACCCATCATTATGATGGTCAGGATTCCTTTCGGAGTGCCCTACTGGGAACTTGCGCTATCTATGGTTATTCTGACCATTACATTCATAGGTTCAGTATGGTTAGCCGGCAGAATATATCGCACCGGAATACTGATGTATGGCAAAAAAGTGAGTTGGGGCGAAATGTGGAAATGGTTGTTTTATAAAGGATAACCGCTCTTTTGGGCAATTTTGATTTTTGAATAAAAAAGGTTAAAAAATAATTACCAGACAATACCATGGCAAGGATTTTAGTCATTGATGATGAGCGAAGCATTCGTAATACGCTGAAAGAAATTCTGGAGTATGAAGGTTACATAATGGATGAAGCTCCTGATGGCCCGGCTGCACTTGAACTCGCCGCCAAAGAAAAATATGATGTCATTTTATGCGACATTAAAATGCCACAAATGGATGGTATTGAAGTACTTGACAAGCTACTGTTAATCAACGACACTCCAGTGGTGATGATTTCAGGACACGGAAATATTGATACTGCGGTAGATGCCATCAAACGGGGGGCTTATGACTATATCTCGAAACCTCTTGACCTGAACCGCCTGCTGATAACCATCCGTAATGCCATGGAAAGGGGCAGTTTGATTAAAGAGACTAAAGTTCTGAAGAGAAAAGTCAGCAAGACATTTGAAATGATTGGAGAATCGGAGCCCATACAACAAATCAGAAACATGATTGAGCGTGTTGCCCCAACCGATGCAAGAGTGCTGATTACAGGAAGCAACGGCACCGGAAAAGAGCTGGTAGCCCGCTGGTTACACGAGCTCAGCAACCGGGCAGAAGGACCATTTGTAGAAGTTAATTGTGCGGCAATCCCCGGAGAGTTAATTGAAAGTGTTTTGTTTGGCCATGAAAAAGGTTCATTTACCTCAGCCATCAAACAACGCAAAGGCGACTTTGAACAGGCCAACGGGGGAACCTTATTCCTTGATGAAATCGGCGACATGAGTCTTTCTGCACAGGCAAAAGTATTGAGGGCGCTGCAGGAAAATAAAATTATGCGGGTTGGTGGCGAAAAAGAAATACCGGTAGATGTGCGCATAGTCGCTGCCACCAATAAAAACATACCCCTTGAAATTGAAAACAAAAATTTCAGAGAAGACCTTTATCACAGGCTGAGTGTTATTTTAATACATGTTCCTTCGCTGAACGAACGCAGGGAAGACATCCCATTGCTTGCCAATTATTTTATCACCGACATCTGCGAAAGCTCAGGCAAGCCCATGATGGATTTTAATGAAGATGCACTCAAGGCATTACAGGATATTAACTGGACCGGTAATATCAGAGAACTACGAAACGTGGTTGAAAGGCTTGCTATACTGTGCGATGGCACAATCACTGCCGAGGATGTTGAAATGTATGCGCATCCGCTGAAAAGGTAGGCCTTAAAATTACCTCACTTTCAGAAATATCTTCAACTTTTGGAACAACTCATCAGGATTAAATGGTTTTGAAACAAAATCATTCATTCCTGCCAGTGTAATTTTTTCCTGCACTTCTGATTTTAAGGAAGCTGTAAGTGCAATTATCGGAATTGAAATAAAAGGCTCCTTCCCCCTGGCCCTGATGATGGATGAAGTCATATAGCCATCCATTTCAGGCATTTGTAAATCCATCAATATCAAATGGTAATATTCACGATTTAGTTTTTCAATAGCTTCAAGGCCATTGGAGGCTGAATCAACCTTCAGATTCCACTCCAGCATAAATTTGCGGGCTATCAGCTCATTAATCCTGTTATCCTCAACCAACAGAATACGCTGACCATTGAAAACCTGCCCTGACAAATCAACAGCGCCCTCGTTGTTAACTCCTCTGAAATCCTTACCTGGTTCCAGATCCAAAGTAAATGAAAACTCAGAACCTTTACCAGGTGCACTCTTCAGATGAATCTCACTACCCAACATTTCGAGTAATTTGCTGGTAATAGCCAGTCCTAGTCCTGTACCCCCATATTTTCTTGACGTTTCAGACGAGGCCTGCGTAAACTCACTGAAAATATGCTGTTGCATCTCCTGCGGTATTCCTATTCCGGTATCAGCTACACTAAATTCAACCTGCACATGTGAGCCCGACTTTGACTTCTGAGAAATACTTATATCCACACTTCCGGTTTCAGTAAACTTTATGGCATTGCTTACCAGATTATTAAGAATTTGCGAAATCCGCAAAGGATCACTTATAAAAAATAACGGAAGTTCTTCATCATAAGTCAGGTGAATAAGAATAGCTTTCTCATGGGCTTTATGCTGCATTGAGCTTACAACACCTTCAACCAGATTTTTCAGATTAAAATCAATCGATTCCAACTCAAGTTTTCCAGCTTCTATCTTGTTTAAATCGAGGATATCATTGATGAGTCCTAACAAATTCTCGGCAGAAAACTTAAGAATTTTCAAATCTTCCAGTTGTTCGGGCCGAGGATTATTGCGCATCAGCAAATGAGTAATGCCGATAACCGCATTCATAGGTGTACGGATTTCGTGACTCATCACTGACAAAAACTGAGTTTTCGCTTTAGCGGCTTCTTCAGCCAGATTTTTTGCGACTTCCAGCTCCTGATTTTTAAAACTCAGGGCTTCATTCTTTTGAACTATTCGTTTATTTTGCTCTTCAATGTGTTGATGCTGCAAAAGTATTTCATGAGTTCTTTCAGAAATCAGGGCCTCCAGTTTTTCATTATCGGATTTTAGCTTCCGGTAACGTCGAAGCATCAACACCCTGTATATCAATGCTAACGCAACAAACAGCAAGGCAAAAACCCACCAACGTTCATACCAGATGCGACTAACCCTGAATTCCCAGATAAGCGGGGTGCTATAAATATAATTTCCTGATTGCCTGGCTCTTACTTTAAGTTTATATTCTCCGGGTTCGAGCCCTCCAATAACGATAATACCATTGTTGGCGATGACCATCCATGTTGAATCCAGGCCTTCAATCCATCGCTCATAAACCAGTTGCCGCGAGGGATACTCAGGAGAAGCCACCTGAAGGCTTATAAAACTTTTATTGCTGATTTTGCCAATACCCTGAGCAACTGCATGTTGGGGTACATTATTCAACAAAAAAGATTTCACGGCGGGCATAAGTGTTCGCCGGGGTTCATTCAGGATTTCAGAAACAGCCATTCCGGCCAATGTTCCCGCCCACATTCTGTTCTCTCTATCGATAAGCAAACCGCGATATGCAATTGTTTTTGACGGCAATCCATTTCTTTCATCAAATTGCATATAATCTCCATTCTTATATCTGAAAAGGCCCTTATTATTGGCCAGCCAAACATAGCCCAAAGAATCAACGGCCACAGCCTTTACTGAATTTTCTGTAAGTTTACCTATGGCAGCTCTGTTATACACTCCGTTTTTAAAACACAATAAACCAAATGATGAACCTAACCAGATACTTCCATCGGGAGCACAAGCTATATCGTTCACATTCAGGTCTATATTTCGTTCAAAATCAACAGGCTTGCTCAGATTTACAAATTTATCCCCGGCAGGATCATACTCAAAAAGAAAGCCTGCATCTTTCATTCCACCAAAAAAAACTCTCCCATTTGCTGAAACGGCCAGTGAAATAGGCCTTGATAATACACCCTTGTCGGGGCCATAAAAACTCAGTAAAAAATCACTTGAAATTTTTATCATCGACTCGTTTTCATCCTGACAGGCCCAAATATTGCCAGCCTTATCAGGCATAAGCTTGAAAACTGCCTTTCCCCTGCTGCTCAGATTAAAATCTTTAAGTTTCTTTCCATTGAAATTACAAAACCAAATATGTGCATCAGTATCAGAAATCCAGAATCCATTTTCAACAGGAAGTACTTGCAGAGCAACAGAAGGTAACGAAAAAAGGGCTTCGGCCTGACCAGGATATGCAGAAGACGATTTAAAAATACGGGCTCCATCAGTAAAAAACAATTCTCCGTTATCCGAATCACTCACACATTGGATATATGAAGTTGTAAATTGTGAAAACGGAGACCCAAAAAGCACTGTTTGCAGGAGTAAGATTCCAATATCGGAAGAGACCCAAATATTATCATCATTATCAATAAATAAATGGTTCACAACCTTTTCGGGATACTGAGACACCAGTTTGAATGTATAATTATCACCCGCAACCGGTTCTAAAAAGAAAAGACCTTCAGCCCAGGTTCCTGCATAAATAATACCTTTTGAATTACGGGCCATATACGAAACATCCTTTTTGCTTACCAGCCTCAATCTGACTGTTGATTTTCCTGCAAAGGTTTTCAGTTCGAATAAGCCATTTCGTGTGGCAATTAAAATTACACCAGGCCTGACATTAAACACGGCATTAATTCCTGATAAACTAAAAGGCAATGTGAGCTTTTCCAGTTTATCATTGCTTTCCAAATATCTGAATACAAAACCGGGTTCGGAAAAGGCAAAGAAATTCCCCAGGCCATCATCGGCAAAAGAGAAAGAACGGCTGAAATTATTGGTTGATACCTCGTTAGGAAGAATATATGTTTTAAACCCATTATCGGTATAGCGATAAACCTTAGAATTATCAGACAACCACACCCGATTTTTTAAATCCGAATAAAACATCTTGGGAAACCACATCATCGAGTCAGACGGGTGAATACCTCCCTGAGCTATTGTTTCAAACCTGATTCCTCCTGATGATTCTCTGAAACGGCTGATACCCATATCAGAAGTGAGCAACATTTCGCCGCGCGGCAGGCAAATGACAGACTTTGCATAAAGGCCTGGCAGCTCATCCTGGAAAAGCTTAAACTCACGACCGTCAAACCTCACAAGGCCATCGTCAGTAGCTGCCCAAATAATTCCATTTTTATCGCGGACAACAGATTTGACAAGTGAAGAAGGCAACCCTTCCTCCTCGGTAAACCTGGTAAGCCTGAGCGATTGAGCGGAGGCTTGAAAAGCAGACAATAACAGAATAAAAAATATAAAACAGAAGTTTCTCACAATAACTATATAACACGCGAGATTAACAACAATAAAAGTACAAAGTTTTGGCCAAGCATAGTAATTAATGCTTAATTTTGCAGATTGTAACCGGGGATGACCGGTTTTGACAGCAAGGAAGTGGTATTGTAAGCATGCCGGGCGTTGTAAGCGTGGCCCGTAAATCCCAACTTACACAGCCAATAACTGGCAACGATTACAATTACGCGTTAGCCGCT
Organism: Lentimicrobiaceae bacterium; assembly: GCA_020636745.1. Lineage (NCBI taxonomy): Bacteria > Pseudomonadati > Bacteroidota > Bacteroidia > Bacteroidales > Lentimicrobiaceae > Lentimicrobiaceae bacterium. Next base: position 173,359 of record JACJXH010000004.1, read on the forward strand.
TAATCCAAGATTAAGCCGCTTTCTGCTCCCCGGGAAGCCTCGCGTGGCCGCGTCCCGTCAGGAGCATCACAAATGCCACGATAAGACAGGTAAGGCCCTGGTGCCTGTACGAAAACCAAAAGGAATAAGGAAATAGTTGGGCGGTTTTCTCCCTGCCTTTTCCCGACAATCAACTGAAAACTAAGCTTGTAGAAAGCACTATTGCTGCTTGTTTGGACGCGGGTTCGACTCCCGCCATCTCCACAAAAAGCCTGTAAATCAAAGATTTACAGGCTTTTTTAATGATTTATCAATTTCCCACCAAATGCTTGCGTACTTTTGCATTTTACTTATCAAATTAACCTCAATGTCTGCAACTGAAAACATGAGTGCTGTCGCACGCATCATTTCCGAAAATTTCGATACCGGCAACTTTATTAAACTTACACTTAGCAACAAACGAACCAAAAGCAATGATCTGGACAATGTATTTGTACGGCCGGTTATGATTAAGAATCAGGCATTACTATCCTTTGTTTTCAGGCACACCACCAAAGATGTAACCCGAAACCTTCAGGTTGATGCAGCTATTGAGGAAATCACCACTTTACTTAATACCCAGTTTTTTAATGCCGACATATTTACCACTCATGCCGATTATGTATTTATGAGCAACAAAAGAGGGAATTCCAAACTCCTGAAAAAACCAGCCTCGTCAGCTGAACTTCCGGTTTTCAGACACGACAAAATGAAACAACGCCTGATAACCGCCGAGCATAATATTTATTTGCGTGATCTCGGTGTTCTGACCTCTGAATGGAAAGTCAAAAATGACATGCAGGACAAATTCAGGCAGATTAACAAGTATGTTGAGATTATTGACGGTATCCTGAAAGGAGATGAAATAAAAGACAAATTTTCAATAGTTGACATGGGGTCCGGCAAAGGATATCTCACCTTTGCACTTTACGATTTTTTAAAGAATAAGCAGCAAAAGCATATCAGAATGACAGGCGTTGAATTAAGGCCCGATTTGGTTGAAAAATGCAACAAAATTGCCAAAGATGCTGCATTTACCGAACTCAGTTTTACAGAGGGCAGCATTGGAAAAGCCGAATTACCTGCTTTCGACATGATTATTGCTTTGCACGCCTGCGATACAGCCACCGATGAAGCCATTTACCGGGGAATATCGGCCCAAGCCCCGGTGATAGTATGCGCCCCCTGTTGCCATAAGCAAATCAGAAAACAGATAAATCCAGACAACATCCTGAAAGAGATTACCAGACATGGCATTCTGGAAGAGCGTCAGGCCGAAATGCTTACTGACACCATCAGAGCAATGATTATGGAAGCATATGGATATAAAACCAGGGTATTTGAATTTATTGCGACCGAACACACGCCCAAAAACGTTTTGATTGCAGGAACAAGAAAAAAGGCAGTTTTGGTTCCTGATGCTGAAGTATTAAACCGAATAGCTCAACTAAAAGCTCAGTTCGGAATTGAATATCACCACCTTGAACGCCTGCTGGGCATCGGATAATCAAAACGCAAAAAGACATAACAAACACTCCCTGACTTCTATCAGAAAAAGTCAGGGAGTTTTTTATTTTCAGGAAATCTGTTTACTATCAGAAAGTCCATTTTGCGCCGAGTGTGGGATTCAAACGAAAACCCTTTACCGCGCCAAAATTACACCCGATTTCAACCTCCGAACCGAGAGATATATTTTCGGTAAAATTATACCACAACTGAGGTTCTGACAGGAAAATGAACTTAGTTTCTTTTATCTGCTCGTTTTCAGCAAAAAAATTATCTTCCCTCCAGAAATCGGCAAAACCACTGAATGTCAGTTTGTTATTCAACATATTCATGTACCAGACTCCGGTTAGCTGAAAAGAAGCATCATGCTTATCGCGAATATATTTATACAACATCTGTATGGTAAAACCTCGCGAAAAATCAGCATTATTGTAGTTATATTCCAAACCACCAAGCCAGGCATCATTAATAGTATAAGCATTATTGGCTTCGCCTGCCACATACTGCCCAAAACCACCATTATACTCAACATGGGCTGCAAAAGGGCCTTTCCCCAGGTTGAGCGCACGTGCAATTTCCCAATAGGCCATGCTAACTCCTTTTACATCACCCACATTATAATCCATATCAACAAAGAAAAATGTACTTCCCCATTTATCGGATTTAAACATTTCTACAGTTGAAGTTGCATAACTGCGGTCCTTGCCGAAATCATAATGCAACTGCACATTTTGAGCATTCAGTAAACAAGACAGGAAAATCAACAGAATAATCAGGTAATTCTTTTTCATAGTTCGGTATTTGAATATAAAATTTTGAGGGTGCAAAAATAGTTGAATGTGGTGAAATTCAAACATATAATATTCTATTGACACCCAATAAGCCTGTACTTCCCTGTTTTTTAAACACTTAAAAACCCTACAATAATTCCCTGCAAAGAATCAGCAAATCAAATAAATAAAAGAAAAAAAAGATGGGCAATGCACCGATTCTCAGCTTACAACAGGCGATCAATCTCGGTTCGATAATCATACTGTAAATCTTCATGAAGGGATGCCACGGTTTTTTTTATTTTCAACAATTGATTCTGATAGAGGTTTTGCAGTGACGGCACACTTCTGAAATCAATGCCCGATTCGTTCAAACAGGAACAGAAAAAAATAAGCAATTCAGCTTCAATGCGTTTATTTCCGGCGTATCTGACATACTTATTCACATTTCTGAGAATTTTTCGAATGCTTTTGCGGATAAAAAAAACCTGAGAAGTATTGATTTCGGTGAATTGCTTCTTAATTTCATCCTTTACACGGTTTATAAAAGCCAATTCGTCATCAGCTTCGAAAAGCAGGTAAGCAAGCAACTCTTTATTATCCTTTTTGTAGCGGGCCAGTTTCAAACAAAGCTCCTGCAGTTGCTTTGATGAAAGATTTGCGAGTTCCTGTCTGATAAAATTCAGCGAAGCCGGTTTATTCATTTATGTTGCTGTTTAAGAGGCACCAGCAGATATTCGAGTCCATTAAGCTTTATTTCGTAAATAGTTTGCAGCAACATGCCAAGTTTCCCTTCCGGAAAGCCTTTGCGTTGAAACCATTCGAGATAAGACACAGGCAGGTTGCACAAAAAAGTGCCTTTGTATTTGCCAAAAGGCATTTTCATTTCGACCAGCTGAAGCAACAGCCGGGAATCTGGACCCATAAAATCAGGCATTGGAAACGGTGTTTAAAATTAAAATCCGATAAATGCAATATAATTAATGAATTACGCAGTTTACTGCATTATTGTTGCTGAAGGACAGTTTGGGTATCAACAACCTTCGCATAGGGGCGCAAGGAAGCAAGCGTTGAAAAGTGAACATCTTCCGCCTTTACCACCTTATCACCATAAGTAAGGTCTTTGGTGGCACAAGCATCCCCGACGACAGTGCAATCAAATCCGAAATCTGCGGCTGCCCGTGTGGCGGCTTCAAGACACATGTGTGTTTGCATTCCGCAAAGGACAAGTTTTGTCACCTTGTTATCGTGCAGATACTCAAGCAATCCGGTATGTAAGAAACTGTTTACTTCATTTTTTACAAACACTTTTTCACCGGGCAAAGGTTTCACATTTTCATGAATATCGCTTTGCGGGCCTTCGCCATGCTTAACATGAATAACCAAAAAACCTTTGTTCCTGAAAGCATCCAGCACAAGTGCCGCATTTTCACTTGCCTGAACCGGGTTTACCAAAGCCGAGGCTCCTCCCTCAAAATAAAAATCCTGGATATCGATGAGCAAAAGGGCTGTTTTTGCATCATCGGTCTGAGCATAAATAAATGCAGGAAACATCAGACAAAGCAGAACAATAATTTTTTTCATCATTTCAAAAATTCAGGGTTTAGAACTGGTCAAAACTTTAAGCAAGCAGATAGGGCTTTTCTGAAACAACTTTAAGGATCATCTCCCCAAAAATGGTATTGGCCCATGCAAACCACTTTCTTGTAAAGTCAGCGGGATTATTCCTATGAAATGACTCATGCATGAAACCAGTACCTGCGTGCGTTTCTTTCAGCATGGAGATGCAATATTTAATTTCTTCATCATCCTGACTGGTCAAGGCGCGCATAATATAGCTTAACGGCCAGATCATTTCCTTGCCGGTATGCGGCCCTCCCACTCCTTCATATTTTCCGCGTGCAAAATACGGGTTAAATGCGCTCAGCACCAATTTACGCGTATTCTGATAAATTTCATCCTCAGGATTCACACCGGCAATATAGGGCAATGAAATAAGGCTGGGCACATTGGCATCATCCATATGCAGAACGCTGCCATAACCATCAATCTCATAAGCGTAAACCTTCCCAAACTGAAAATGGTCAACAATGGCATATTTCAACAAGGCTGCATGTACCTCGCCGGCGAGAGCAAGACATTCATCAGCAAACACCTTATCAGCATAAATTGCATGGCTCATTTCGGCCAGTTGACGCAGCGATTGAACGGCAAAGAAATTAGAAGGCACCAAAAAAGGAAAAATTGTTCCATCGTCAGATGGCCTGAAAACAGAACAAATAAGCCCCACTGGCCTCACAGGATTACCAAAGCCATTGCCCTGGGCTGTATCGGTTGGTGAAGTAGTTTTCCGCCTGAACGAGTACGGCCCGACATTTTCCTTGCGCTGCTGCTCTTTAAAGGTTTTAACAATGAGCTTCATGGCTGAAAGCCAGTCGTTGTTAAACGGAGAAATATTATTGGAAACTTTCCAGTACTGATAAGCCAGCCTTATCACATAACACAATGAATCCACTTCCCATTTGCGTTCGTGAAGTTCGGGTTTCATATCAGTTTCATCTGATTCCCAATAAGAGCCCTCCTGCGCATAATTAAAGGCATTGGCATAAGGGTCGATAAGCACACACTTTGTTTGACGGTTTATTACACCCTGAATCAGCGCCGAGAGATGGGCATCGTCATTTACATAAGGAATATAAGGCCACACCTGGGCAGTAGAATCGCGCAACCACATGGCATCAATGTCGCCTGTAATTACAAAAGTATCAGGTGTTCCATTATTTGTAAAGTGCTTGATTGTTGTATCGAGGGTGTTGGGGAAACAATTTTCAAACATCCAGGCAATTTCGGGATCGGCAATCTTTGCTTTTGTCCGACTGATAGTTGCCTCAACAGCCTGACTGATAAAGCGACGGTTTTCCAATGAAGGACGCCGGCTAACAAAGGCCGGGTCGCCCATAAAAATACTTCCAGCCATTGAATCAAAAACATGGCTTACCGACAGACCTGCAACTGCAATGGTGCTTTTACGAATAAAATTTCTGCGCGAATTCATCAGGTTTACATTTTAAATCCATCAATAAGCAAAAGACTACTCCAATGACAAAATAAAAGACTCGAGAGGTTTTACAACCAAATTTATTTTCCCTGTTCCTCCCGACACCTTCAACTCAAATTCAGCAGTTTGGTAGAGTTGATCTTTAAGTTTATAGTTGCCATCTTTCAAATTCCAGTCCTGAATAAGCCCTGCAGGAATCTGAAGTTCATAAATATCGGTGATGGAATCTTTAAAATTGACAATCACCAGCAGTTTTTCATTGTCAGACCAGCGGGCGAAAGAGAAACATTTGTCGTAATATCCCGAAGTATTTGCCCTGTTATATGAATGAATTTCGCGGTAGTTTCCCATTAAGGCAGAGCTCTTTGCAGTAAAGCCAAGCAATCGTTGATAAAAATCGCGCAGCGCCTTTTCATCATCAGAAAGCAGACCTCCGTCAAAAGCACCATTGTTCATCCACCGTTGATGAGCAGGCACGCCCCAGTAATCGAAAATGGTGGTGCGGGTTGCACTTCCAAAGCCAGCGTTTCCGTCGCCGGGCTCACCCACTTCCTGTCCGAAATAAATCATGGTGGGCGCACTGCTAATGGTTGCACTAAGCACCATGGCAGGTTTCCCTTTGGCTGCATTTCCTGCAAAAGCAGGACTTGCCAGACGCTGCTCATCATGATTTTCGAGAAAATGAAGCATATGATGCTCAATATCAGCCAAACCGCTTTGAATAGCAGCCAGGTGGTCGGCCGAGCCATGCCCCTGAATAATATGTTTGAGCGTATCGTAAAGTTCAACTTTATCGTAGAGATAATCCATTTTACCCTTGCGGATATAATCGCGATAGAGAGATGGGTTATAAACTTCGGCCAGCAAGAAGGCATCAGGATTGGCATTTTTGATTGAGGCATTCAAAAAGCTCCAGAACTCAACCGGCACCATTTCGGCCATATCGAAACGAAAGCCGTCGACGCCAAACTGAAGCCAATACAAAGCTATATCGCGAAATTTAAGCCAACTGTCCGGCACGTCCTTATCCTTCCAGAAAGCAAAATGCTCAGCAACCGGTTTATCTTCAAATCCGGCAGGCAGCAAATCAAAATCATATGAACCATCAGGTTTTACCCCATAATTAATCTTGACCGTTTCATACCAGTCATAAAAGTGCGGCTGCGCCATTCTCGAGCCGTTTCCTGTCCATTTAGCAGGGTTTTCGTCAAATTTTCCATCAGCCAATGGGTGAACTTCTCCTCCCAGAGGCTTATATCCATCAAGTGGTTCAGGCACTCTGAACGGTTGACCCGGAATGTAATAGAAGTTGTTGTTGCGGGCATACTCCACTGAAGTATCATCCGAAGAGCCAAAGCCTGGATTTCCGGAAGGGTCGGACACCGAATGGTAACCCCGGGCCACATGATTGGGAACAATATCGATGATAACTTTCATCCCATGACGGTGTGTCCGTTCAATCAGCGCCCTGAATTCTTCAAGTCTTTTAGCAGGATCGACAGCCAAATCGGGATTAACATTATAATAATCCTTAACTGCATAAGGCGAACCGGCCCGGCCTTTTACCACATCAGGATCATCATTGCTGATACCATAAGCAGTATAATCGCGTATCAGTGCATGATGAGGAACACCGGTATACCAGATATGGGAAACGCCCAACGATTTGATTTCATCAAGCGCTTTATCAGTAAAATCATTGAATTTGCCTACGCCATTTTCCTCTATGGTTCCCCAGGGTTTATTTGTTGTGTTGGTATTCCCAAAAAGGCGGGTAAATACCTGATAAACCACTACTTTTTTATTCTCCATTGGTTTATTGTTACTTTTCTTTTCAACATTACACGACAGCAGAAGCACCGGCAGTATCACCAGCCACATCCTTTTTAACGATCTCATATATTTTACAGCTTGGAGTTTTCAGAATCGGGAAAATGAAACTCAAAGATATTGATTTATACCATTCACACCTTGTATTCAACCCAACATCGGCTGCACAACGCATAGCAATCTGCCACATCCGGCTATCAATCAATCACATAGCAGCAGATACAAATACAGTCTGAAAAAAACGCCGATATGACCAACACATAGCCAGGCGACTTCACAAAACGAAACGGGCCGGGTATGTGCTGGTCAATACCATGGTCAAGAACTTATTAAAAAAGTTTACAGCGTTAAAAGGCAAGTTTATACTTCACTCCGGCCACAATCCATCGGCCAGGCTGAGGTACATTGGCATGGTCAAACACTTCGCTATTAAGCACATTTGAGCCATCAATATAAATCTGAAATTGCTTCAGATTATAAAACACCTTAGCACTTACCAGCCAAACAGGCTTATAGGAAACTTCCTCCACAAAAGCGCCATTATCAAACGGCAGATAGCCACCTGCCCTGTCCTGCCATGAAGCTTTGAGCTCAAAACCACTATGATATGTAACACGATGATTAAGACTAAAATCGAGTTTATGCCGCAAATTATCAAGCACATAAAGCGAGGTGAATCCATCGCTCTTTTTATCTGATTCGAGCCAGGTATAATCTATACGGAAACGTTGGGCAATATTTGAAACAGCTGTATTCCGTCCGAATGGAAGTTCAATTCCCAACTCAACGCCGCTGATATTCACTTCGGTCAGGTTGAGGCTTCTCCATTTTTCGTCGCCCGGAAATTTAGCCCAGTCAATCATATTTCTACCCCAGCGACGAAAAACAGCCAATTCGAAATGCAGTCGGTTGACCATACCCTTTAATCCGGTTTCAAGTGAAATGGCCTCTTCGGGCTTTAAATCAGGATTTCCGATATTGGTGGGCCCGCTGTAAAACAAATCGGTAAAAGTGGGCAAACGTAAAGTACGATTGCCCGTTGCATACCAGCGTACATGAGTATTTACCTGGTAGCCTAAGTCAATACCCGGATAAAGGCTGACTCCGCCAGGGATTGACTGATTAAAATGCACCAGCATTCCGGCCGAAACAGAAAACTTTTGCAGGTAATATGCCTGTTCAGCCATCAGACTCAGACTTTCGCGCTGGTATGAACGGGTAAATTGCGCACCCGGCTCGCCAGGAACTGCCAAAGGTGCAGCCAGTTCATTGCCCAGCACATTACTAAAAATATGCTCAAAGCGATAATCAAGGCCTACAGAAGTTTTGCCTGATTGACCGGTTTTCAACCAGTTGAGTGAAGCGCCTGCCACATCGGTCATATGATAATTATGGCCTGAGTACCAGGAAGGAGCTTCGCTGCGAAACAGTTCAAACCTATCGTGATGTCTGCGCCAGTAAATGACAGGCTTGAGGTTGATTTTGCCGGAAGGCAAAAATTTTAGTGCCAGAAACTCCGAACGGGTTTGCTCAAACTGGTCAGGATACTTAGGCGTATAAAAGCTATTGGCACCAAAAGCCCTGACAGTGTAGCCACCCTGCAAATCGAACGAAGCATTTCCTGCTGGAATAAAACCGCGATAGTACAGATTGGCATTCTTAAAGTCAGTATTTCTGATGTAGCCATCACTTTGGGCAACATTGAGACCAACAAAGTGGTGTATTTTACCAGTGCCGGCAGCAAGTGAGGCTGAAGCACGGGCAAATCCGTACTGGCCGCCGCTCACAGAAACATTCAACTCGCGTTGAGCAGGCTCTCCTGTAATGATATTGATAACGCCATTGAAAGCATTGGGCCCGAAAATTCTGGCACCGGGCCCCTGCAACACCTCAATGCGCTGAATAGAAGAAAGGTCAACCGGAAGATTGAGGTTGTGATGACCTGTTTGCGGGTCACTGATGTTGACCCCATTGATAAGAATTAAAGTCTGATCGAAATTCCCGCCTCTGATGCTAACATCGGCCTGCATACCGAACGGCCCGCGCTGCCTGATATCGACTCCGCGCAGATGTTCGAGCAAACCGGCAACATCAGTTGCAGGCGCCTGCTCAATTTCGGCACGGGTGATAACCTGAACCACACGCATCAACTGCGACTGAACCACGGGGGCTCTTTGCGCGCTGACAACCACTTCGCTGAGCTCGAGCTCACTTTCGGTGGCGGTAGTCCGGCTGCTGTCGGGTTGCTCCTGGGTATAACCGGGCAACACCAGAATGGAATACGACAGACTTAACACGCCAATGCGAATGGTACGCCCCAGACTATTGAACACCGCATAAGATTTACGTGTCCATTGTCTGAAACATACAGCATTGATTTTGTTTAGCTGTAGTTTTTCCATTTTTAAATTTGGTTAAAGTTTTAATTGAGGGCGCAAAGGTAGGAAATGAAAACAAATCAGCTGAACAAAAATAGCAAATCAATACGCGGCATCTCACCTTACAATCAAAAACAGGGATGCAAATCCTGCATCCCTGTTCATTCAGCAACAATGATTAAAAAGCACTGATTACATCTTTTTGTCGACATACTCGGTTAATTTTCCGAGCATATTTACATAGCTTCCGAACTCATTATCGTACCATCCAAAAATTTTGGCGTGGCACACCGGAATCATCACATCCTGTGCAAGCTCAATACCAAAGTTTCGGAGTAAAGCCGGATTAAGCGCCATAAAACCGGTGCGTGTATGCGTTTCGACTCCCTCAATAACAACAGCAGCCTTGCGTCCGATAATATCAGCCGAAACATTTTGCTTTTCGCTGAACTCGAGCAAACCTTCAAGCGGGCCGTTGGCAGCCTGTTGGTAGATGCGGTTCAGAAATTCGCGGGTTACCACCGGATCGCCGATTTCGTTGAGTGGCGAATGGAAGGTAATGTTTAAAATAATCAGGCTGGCGGTATTGGTAGGAATACGCACTGAGTCGGCCATAAAGCCCACCCTTTGAATTTCGGGCAAGATCACTTCAAGGGCTTTGGCAGCACCAGTAGAGGTTATGATAATGTTGTTAAAAACCGATCGGCTTTTGCGCAGGTCAGAAGTACCGGCAGAAGGCACAGAATCGAGAATACTTTGTGTGCTTGTTGAAGCATGAATGGTAGACATGGACGCAGTAAGAATATTTGAAGTCTCAGCATTATCGAGCAGTGGCTTCATCATATGCGACAGTCCGGTAGTGGTACAACTGGCGGCAGAAATCACATGATGTTTTCTTACATCAAAATCGAGGTGATTGATACCATAAACCATCATAGAGGCATCGCCCGGCATTTTAAGGGTAGAATCCTTGATTTTGAAAGGGGCACTGGCAATGACCTTTTCGGCGCCAGCTTCCAGATGGCCACGCAGGCTTCCTTTGGCATGATCGGCAGGGATGGTAGGGTCAAGAAAAGCGCCGGTACAGTCCACAACCAGCCTAACGTTATGCTCCGCCCAGTTGATGTCACGCGGATTGCGGGCTGTAGTCAGAAACTGAACAGGCATACCGTCAATTTCAACCAGAAAGTTGGCGGCATCCACGACCTTGATTTCACATTTCTTGCCTGAGTAACCATAAAGAAATTTGGTTAAAGAGCCATAAGTAGAATCATTTTCGATGTTATGAATAAGTGAATCAAGACTTTTTCCAACACCTCTTCCCACATTCACTACTATACCGCCAAAATGTTTGTTGAGCAAATGATTCCATAATGTAAGTTTACCTATACGACCAGCTCCGTTGATACCCAGCAGGTTCCTTCCGTTTACTTTTTGCATAATCTCTGGTTTTTTATAAAATTTTAGCCACCTTCAAAAAGGCTGCAATATACGAATTACATGATTTCTGCCAGTTTTACGGGGTAATTCCCCATATAAAAATTACCAAGATTTCCGTCAATGGCAATTTTATCGCCTGAGCGGAGAATATGCCCGTTGATGGAGCAGGTTTTGTCCTTTTCATTAACCACCAGTTCGGTACAATTAACCACACATGTTTTGTCAAGCCTTACTGCTGTAACTGCAGCATGTGAGGTAGCGCCTCCCCTGGCTGTAATCAGTCCGTTGCAGGTAAAAATCATTCCTATATCGTCAGGCACGGTATCGGGCCGAATTAAAATCTTGTTATCGGGCAGGGTTTCAAACTTCTTCAGGTCATCCATGTCAAAGGCCAGAATACCATTCATAACGCCCTTGCCCAGGCCAATTCCACGGCCCAGCAATTTCATATCGCTCACTTTGCTTGTAAACACATAGGTCATATCAGGCTTTTTGATTTCCTGGTCGCGTGTTTGCAAAATAAACAGATCTTCCGGGTCTTCGCTTTCAAAGGTGAACTCAATTTCCTGATGACTGAATCCGTGTGTTTCGGTCAAATCTTCGGCGATTTGTCGCAGGCGATTATATATTTCGGGGAATGCACTCTGCAAAGAAACGCCTTTATCGCCAAACATTTTTTTGCGCTGACGTTCGGCCACCGGCCATGGATGAACCAATCCTGCAACAATATCCTCTCCCTGACTGCACAAGGTAAAATCGCCATATAAATGAATGCCGGGTTGTTCAAGATCCGGAGCATGGGTAAACAGCACACCGGTGCCAGAAGTACGATGCAGATTACCCAACACCATTTTCTGAACAATAACAGCAGTGCCCCATTCATCAGCAATCTGCAGGTAATCGCGGTAAACCTGTGCACGTTCGCTTGACCACGACTGCAACACATTTGAAATCACCTGTTTCAGCTGTTCATAAGGCTCGGCTTTAAAATGAATGCTGTGACGCTGCAAAATTTCCTTGTAAGCAAAGGCAATTTCGCGCATCTGAGCCGGTTTAAAATCAATTTTCTGACTGATACCATACCGGATTTTAAAATCAATCATCACCTGGTCAAACTCGTCGCGCGATACTCCATAGGCCATACCCCAGCTCTGCAAAAACCTGCGGTAGCAATCCCATGAAGTCCAGCCAAAGTTAGGCTGGCGGCTGAGCGCTTCTACTATATCATCATTCAGTCCCACATTCAGGTAAGTATTCATGGCACCGGGCATCGAAATAGCTGTACCCGACCTGACAGAGAGCATCAGCGGATTGGCCGGGTTGCCAAATTGCTGTCCGGTAAGTTTCTCAAGCCCGGCCACCTGACGGTTAATCATCTGGTCAAGCTCCTTATCGATATATGGGTTTTGCAAAATAGCTTCGCGACGCCTGAAAACTTCAGTTGTGATTACAAACCCCGGAGGGATAGGGAAGCCAAGCAAAAACAGCTTTTTAAGAAAATAAGCTTTTGAGCCAAGAAAAATCTGGTTATCCATTTCAGGGGTTTCGCGGTAGAGCGACGAAATAACCAAATCGGTATTGTATGACATGATGCTTCGGATGGTATCTTCAGGATAATCGTCAACCATTTGCCTGAAAGACCCCAGAATACGCGTTATAAACCCATCGAGTTGCTGCACCATAAATGCAGAAGAAAGCATTTCGCGGTAGAACTGCTCCGATTTTCTTACCAAAAACTGCTTGCCCCCTACCCCGTCTGACTTCATCTCATCGGGAAACAACTGAGGAATCACTACTTTAAGCTGCCGATCATAATTCCGGAGAAAATACTTACTGATAATTTCGCGAACGCTGCTTAACATAAACTGCAGGATGTTGATATACTGACCTACAGAAAAACTGGCAGAATTCAGACTGAACCTAAACATTTTCAGGTTTGAGTTATAACCCTGATCACTGATACCGTCAAGTTCAAGTCCTTCGCGGAATAGTTCAAGAACCAGATAAATCCTCCGGAGTGTTTTGGCCGTAATATAATCGAGGTTAATACTGCTGATAAGTTGCTCCATTAAACCAGCCGCTACTTTTTCGAGTCTGAAAATCAGGCCCAGGGCTTCAAATTTGGGTTCACGGTATTTTCCGTACATGCTGGGAATACCAATGGCAATATGCCGTTTGTGATAAATATCCTCCCATCCTTCGGTTTTCTCATCGTTCATAATAATGGTGTTCAGCCTTCGCATAAAATTAAACACCTGCCTTAACGAACGGTCGGGATTATTGCGTTCCAGCACACCCAGCAATCCATCAATATCAGTTTGATTAAAGAAACTGAATTTACGCAGCAGCATACCGAGATTCACTGTATTGAAAGAGTATTTTTCACGAAGCAACTCCATCAGCCTGAAGATATAATACAAGCGTTGCTTATCCAGGGTATTGTCAGAATTCAGTGCATCCAACTGTTTACGCAGCTTGTCAGATGGGATATTCATCAAATCTTCGGGTCCTGAATGTGTAGCCTGGCAAAGCTCAATCATCAATGCATTGATTCCAGTAAACCACATAGAGTCAAGCGACATACTGAGCTTTACGTCTTCAGGCAGTTTTTTGTCGAGCAAATCAGAGTTTCCGTCGTACCAGTACCGCATAATATTGCCGGTGAGCTCAATATGAGTATTGTTGCTTTCGGTATGCACCTGCTTGCGCAGAAAATGGATAAGCCTGTCGTTGCGGTGCGACAATTCATCCATTGCTGTGGTAACTTCGCGCAGTTCGCCTTCGGCTCCAATCTCATTAAAATAAACCGGAAAAATTCTTGCCAGTTGTTTGATATGTTTGAAAATTGGCCGGATATCGGAGTTAAGCAGGGCTGTTACATCGCGTTGAAACAGGTCGGTATCAGAAACAAATACCCCGCCAAGCCGCAAGTGAATAATGAGCGCCGACAACAAATCGCGGAAAGTAAGCGGCGAATATTCAATCAGCTCCATCCAAACGCGCACATTTTTAATGTGGTATTCGTTTACTGCCAGTTGCCAGTCTTTGCTGATATACATAACACCGGGCGAAATAAAGCCATGCCTGATGAGCAGTTTCTCAAAATGAGAAATATGGAAATCATTGTCAGTTCTGAAAATCTCTTTCCCCAGGGTAAGAATACAATCGAGAACAGTGCCCTGATTACTTTCTTTCAGGTCGCCAAAGAGCCTGAAAATATTGTCGAGAAATCCGAAAACCTCATCACTGGTGAGTTCATTTTTTATATTTCTCAGCAAATTATTAAAATCGCGGAGCAGCAGCTCTTTTTGATTTTGCATAGCTTCGAGGTGAAGCAGATAGAGCAGGTAAAAGAACTTTTCATGAAAGCGTTCGAAACCGTGATGCAGCTGCCTTACATGCAGCGAAATATCATTATATCCGGGAATGGCCAGCAAGTCATCCCAGGTTTTAGCTTCCTCAGCCTTTGATATCAAATCGTTAAACCAATCATTGTTGATTTCACCAAATTTGTCGCGGCTTTTGGCACTAAACAACTTCTTGCGTTCGGCCAGCCATTCATCAACTCTGGTGCTTGAATTCCAATAGGCCGAAGTGGCGATAAGTGTTTTGCGGGCCAGTTCAAATGCAGGCGCGCCGGTATGGCCGGGCCAGTTGGCATTGGCAAAAACACGTATGATAAATGTAGAATTTCTGATAACGGCAACCTGATGCTTTGCCATGGATTTATCAATTATCTCAACCGCTTTGGCGATCGCTTCAGCTCTTGAAGCCTGTGACTCCAGGAATTTTTCGATAATCTCAATCAGCGTATGAATGGCATCATCACCAATCGCTTCTTTCAAATCGCGGGCAAACAAACCCTCATAAAGATTCAGGATGGATTCCCAGGCAAAATCAGCCTGCTCATGTTTATCATAAAACCAGAAATCGCCCAGGCTGATGTTGCGCAGCTGGCCTGCCACAAACGCACTGTTTGAAAAGGGATGATTGTATTCATTCAGGCAATCGGTAACACGTGAATGAATGCTGTAATAATCAGCTGACAATTCTCTGAATTTCAAATGATCGGGAGGTATATTGATTTTCTCGGTCCATGTTTCGCGCAAGTTGGCAGCCAAAGCATCCGATTTTAGCATATTCTGTTGATCCATAAAAGCTTATTTTGGCGCTAATTTAACAATTATTCAAAACGGCACTAAGAATTGACCGAATAATGGACGGCCGGTATTTTTTGTCATCAAAAGCAATAATTTATGTAAGATTAAACAAATAAATCCTTCATCAGTTATTTTAAGTCATGGTTTTTTTAACCTAAATTTGCCCACCAAACCAAAACACTATGCTAGAATTTCTGCACTCAGTCATCGACTGGTACATGATGAATATCAGTTACCTGACCGTATTTTTATTAATGGCCATCGAAGGCTCATTTATTCCTTTCCCATCGGAAGTTGTTATACCTCCTGCCGCATGGAAAGCCGCTCAGGGCGATTTAAATGTTTATATGGTAGTAGTAGCCGGCACTGCAGGCGCGCTGGCAGGCTCGCTTATCAACTACTTTCTTTCTTATTACCTGGGAAGAAAAATTGTGTATGCTTTTGCCGACACCCGCGTGGCTCGTATGCTGCTGATAACGCCCGAAAAAGTTGAAAAAGCTGAACATTACTTTGTTAAACACGGTCGCAGTTCCACATTTATAGGAAGGCTGGTTCCAGGTGTTAGACAACTTATTTCAATTCCGGCCGGCCTTTCAAAAATGCCATTGAAAGATTTTATTGTGTATACACTGCTGGGAGCTGGCATCTGGAACATTATTCTGGCTGCGCTGGGATATTTCCTTTATTCACAAAAAGAACTGCTTGACCTATATTACAAAGAGCTTTCATACATCATGCTCGTGCTGGGCATTCTGTTTGTTGCTTACCTGATATTCAGCGGGATGCGCAAAAAAGCCAGCAAAGCAAGCTGATGAATTTAGAACATACAACATTTAATTTTGCAAAAAAAGACGCCGGAAATGGCGTCTTTTTGTTTGTATCAACCTCATTAAAAAACACCGTTTACCAACGAATTAAAGTCTCACAAACAAAGTCCCTTCTTATATGTTTACACAGATTTAACACCAGGCAACAGCCTGATTATGATCTTGAAAATATGAAACGTAAATTAAGCCTGAATAAAGTAAAAGTAAGCCGGCAAACAGAAATAGCGCCGGGTGTATTTGTTCTCTCCTTTCCACGTCCGTGGGATTTTGTTGCCGGGCAGGTGCTGGGCATTGGTGCACACGAAACTGACGAGGCACGCCTTTACAGCATTGCCAGCGGCGAACTCGACGATGAAGTTGACATTTTATACAACATCAATCCCGACGGGAAATTAACGCCCTGGCTGGCGAAGGTGAATACGGGCGACAATATATGGGTGAGCGAGCCATTTGGGTCATTCACCGGCACAGGGGAACCCGGCTGGTGGATTGCATCGGGCACAGGCATTGCCCCGTTCAGTGCCATGTTTCGTACAGGGTTAACCGCTGGCAAAAAACTGCTGCATGGCGGCCGCGACCTTCATTCTTTCTATTTCCATGAGAAATTTAAATCAACCTTCGGCGACAACTATGTGCGCTGCTGTTCAAGAGAAGAAGGCCCTGAAATATACCCGGGACGCCTTACCAAATACCTGAGCGAACAGGAACAACTTCCGGCCAACGAAAAGTATTATCTTTGCGGAAGCGCTGAAATGGTGGTCGAAGTACGCGACCTGTTGATTTCCAAAGGAATACCATTCAACAACATCATTTCGGAAATTTATTTTTAAAGAATGTCTGAAATAAAAGAATCTCTTTTTGGCAAAACACTTGCCGAGCTGACTGAAATATCAAAATCATTAGGACTGCCATCCTACACAGGCGGACAGATCGCTTATTGGCTATACAAAACTGACGTGGTTTCATTTGATGAAATGTCGAACATTTCGAAAAAATCAAGGGCCCTGCTTCAGCAGAACTTTGATTTTGGCGTAAAAGCCCCTATGAGCGTCAAGGAATCAGCTGATGGTACGAAGAAATATCTGTTCAGTGCTGGCAACGGAAAATTTATTGAAGCAGCCTACATCCCCGATGGCAAACGACACACGCTGTGCGTTTCGTCGCAAGTGGGATGTAAAATGGGGTGCTTGTTCTGCATGACAGGAAAACAAGGGTTTCAGGGCCATCTTTCGGCTGGCGAAATCCTCAATCAGTTGCGCAGCATTCCCGAACGCAAGCTGATGACCAATATTGTTTACATGGGCATGGGCGAGCCATTTGACAACCTGGAAGCTGTGATGAAAAGTCAGGAGATTCTCACAGCTGAATATGGATTTGCCATCAGTGTGCGAAAAGTAACCGTTTCAACCATCGGTATCATACCGGCTATGCGCGAGTTTCTTGAAAAAAGTAAATGCAACCTTGCCGTAAGTCTGCACACACCCTTCGACGACGAGCGCCGCAAACTAATGCCTATCCAAAACGTTTACCCGCTTAAAGAAGTTATTGCCACCATTCAGGAATTTGACATCGGAAAATACCGCCGGGTTTCTTTTGAATACATTATGTTTAAAGGGGTAAACGACACCCGAAGGCATGTAAACGAACTGGCGCGCATTCTCAACAAAGTCAAAAGCCGAATCAACCTTATCCGTTTTCACCCGATTCCCGATACACCTTTACTCAGCTCCGACGAGGCCACCATTCTTGACTTCCAGCAAGCACTCAATGACAAAGGCATTGTCACCACATTACGTGCATCGCGGGGACAGGATATTGAAGCTGCCTGCGGATTGCTTTCAACCAAAGAGCTGGTAAAAGCACAACGCGAAATGGAAGACAACAAGCCCAAAGCATAATTTTAAAAGTTAAATGCAGGAATCTGTGCCAATTTCTTGAGGATATTGACCCTTTTGCCAAGCCAAAGTGAGATTGAAAGTCCACACTCAGAAAACATTAGTATTGCTGTTTGCCTAAGCATGCAAGATCACAACGGTTTAACACATCAGTAAAACACCATTCTAACTATAACAGCGCAATGCACGATTTAACCGAGGGAAAACCCGGAAAACTGATATTACAATTTGCAACGCCAATGCTCATAGGCAATGTTTTTCAGCAACTATACAATGTTACTGACAGCATAATTGTGGGCAAATTTTTAGGCAAGGAAGCATTGGCTGCTGTAGGAGCCTCATTCCCGTTGATTTTTATGCTTATTTCATTTATAATAGGCATTGCGAGTGGCTCAACCATCATTATTGCGCAGTATTTCGGGGCAAAAGACATGGCCAGGGTGCGTAAGACCATTGACACCATGTACATCTTCCTGTTTTTTGCCTCTATCCTGATAGCCATTGTGGGTATGGTTTTTAGTGGCCCGATTTTCAGATTGATAAAACTGCCTGAAGAACTGATTCCGCATGCGGCACTATACATGAATGTGTACCTCTCAGGCATGATCTTCTTTTTTGGATTTAATGGCACAAGTGCCATTTTACGCGGGCTGGGCGATTCTAAGACCCCGCTTTATTTTCTGATTATCTCCACACTGGCCAATATTATTTTCGACCTTTTATTTATTGTAGTATTCAAATGGGGCATTGCAGGTGCCGCACTGGCCACTGTATTGTCGCAGGCAGGTGCATTCCTTACTACTGTCATTTACCTTAACCGCACTCATGAAGTAATTAATCTCTCGTGGCGTAAGCTGGATTGGGACCGCGATATATTCAAATCGAGTATTCGCATAGGTGTTCCAACCGGTTTTCAACAAACCTTTGTTTCATTGGGTATGCTGGCTTTGCTCAGAATAGTGAACGACTACGGCACCGATGCCGTGGCGGCATACAGCGTGGCCGGACGTATAGACGGCTTGGCTTCCTTGCCGGCCATGAACTTCGGACAAGCATTATCAACTTATACCGGACAAAATATCGGCGCCAATAAAACACCCAGGGTAAAACTGGGATTGGTGGCCACCCTCAACATTTCAACAGTGGTAGCTCTTGTTACATCTGCCCTGGTCATCATTTTCAGGGAACCTCTTATGGCCATGTTTACCAATGACCAAAGCGTGATAGATATTGGCGCCCGCTATCTGCTCATTGTGGGCGGATTTTATATTTTCTTTTCCAGCATGTTTGTTGTGGGCGGAGTTATGCGCGGAGCAGGCGACACTATTATTCCCATGTTTATTACACTTTTTTCCCTCTGGATTGTCCGGATTCCAATTGCCTGGTTTTTATCACATCGAATAGGCATTGACGGTATATGGTGGGCTGTGCCTATTGCATGGTTCTTTGGGATGAGCTTTTCATATATATACTACCGCACCGGCAAATGGAAAACCAAGGCAGTGGTTAAATATCGCTAAACTGTTCAATTGCCGGCATAGCCAGGCAAAGCCATCATTAAAAACAGTTAATCTACCACTACACCTTCGTGGGCAAGCTCAATTTCTTCAAAAACAACCTCCTGACCAGTTGCCGAAAGCCCTGCACTGTTAATCTTAACTATACGGGCATTGTAAACTATCCATGCATGAACTGACCGGCCGTTCTCATCCTTCAATAAAATTCTGACATGAAAAGGCTGAGGCAAAGCAACATTCATCCATAAATCAAAGTCATCGCGATGAACAGAAAACCCACGTTTAAAAAATAAATGCCCGCGCTGTTGCGACACAATTCTGCCCACAGGGCCTTCAGGAAAATAAAATCCGGCTTTATCTTTAAGATTGGCAGCAAGTCCTGACACTTCGCTGAAATAGCATATCCGGCCACCGAAACTAACTTCAAAACGCAGCGGAGGCCGACTCCCTGCAACTGTTCCCCTTGAGTTTTCCATATCCATAAAGCATACCAAAAGCCTAACAACTAAGCACTTACAATAGCCTAACCCTCTGTTTATTGGGGATGTTTGCGCCCCAGCCTTTCGTATTGGTTTGAAATGGCCAGAATAATTACTCCAAACAAAACAGCCACCAGAATTAAAATTACGCTAAGCAAACCTTCAATGCTAAATGACAATTTGATGAGGATAGTAGAAATAATAAAACCAGAATTTCTGATAACTCTGTGAAACTCATCCGTCAGTAAAAAAGAAATCAACAGCAAAAGCACATCTATTAAAATCAGCACTGTAAAAAACTCATCAAAAAACACTTTATTTACATCCTTGACCGAATAAACCAATTGGCTTATAGAGAAGAAACTCTGATAAAACCAGCTGCCCAAACTAAAAAAAGCCAAAAGCAGAAAAACCGGAATCAAAATCATGGCAATGATCTCTTTCAGCCTGATAAACCGTTTGACTTCAGGTGACAATTCCAAGGGTTTGCCCGACTCAATACACCTTCGCTCATTAAGTTTGTAAAAAATAAAAATCATAAAAAACAAAACAAGGGTGGCAGCCAAATCATAGGTAAACCTGAGGTCGCTGGCCACATTAAACCAATCGGGTGTAAATTCGAGTTGCGAAAGATCCTTAAAAACATTGCGGATAAGGATTAAGGTTATAATCTCATACTGCTTGCCAATGTAAAAAGTGGTTGATTTGGGAAGATAATACACCAACAGGTAAACCTCATAAATAAGAACAAAGGAAAAGGGAGTGTAAATTGCCGCAATGGGGTTGGTCAACAACCTGGAATATTCATCAAGTTGCAGAATATCAAAATCGTTGAGGAGCACGAGCATCAGATGCACGAAGAAACTGATAATGGCAACTGAAATAATCACTTCTTCGCCTTTCACTCTTACTTTTTCGGAAAGCAAGCCGGCATAAAGCATCTTATAAATCTTCGTACTGTTCATCAGTTCAGACTTGATGGCTATTATCAGCAAAAAACATATACCTTTCAGCCCGGAGTTTTTTCGGCAAGCGCTCAAAAAAGACCGGTAACAGCAAATATAGGAAAATAAAAAGAAAAAATGCCTGATAAAGGGACCAGGCAATTTCAGGAAATCAGCAAAGCACAAAAAGCATCAGTAAAGCAACTTATTACTTCCTTTTTTTACGTTTATTGAAGTTTTTGTCGCCTTTTGATTTGGGTTTTTTATACTTCTTTGCCAGCTCCCGCTTATAGGAACCACCCTGGTTGGTTTTTTTGTTTTTCTCTTTCTTTTCGTGAAAGGCAGCACCTGCTTCGGGGCTTTTGACAATCCGGTGAGGGCTGTTGAGCTCAATCTCCTTCGGGCGCTCTTCGGGTATTAATTTTGACGACACCTCAACCTCAGCCGGAAATTCCATGCGTGGAATTTCATAATTCATCAGTGCTTCAATGGCCAGTTTAGCATTTTCCTCCTTTGGGGTATAAAAAAGAATGGCCTTGCCCTGCTGTTCAGCCCGACCGGTTCGACCGATACGATGCATATAATTTTCGGGGTAAACCGGCGTATCAAAGTTAAAAACATGCGTTATTTTGTCTAAATCGAGGCCGCGGGCCATAACATCAGTAGTAACCAATATACGGTTGGCTCCTTTATCAAACTGCGCAATAGAAGCAAAACGATAATTTTGCGTTTTGTTGGAATGAATAATAGCGGTTTCAGAGCCACAATGCGGGCCCAAAGCCTCAAACAACCTGTCGGCATTGTGTTTTCCGGTAACAAAAACCAGCACTTTGCGAAATTCATTCTTATCTTTTAACAAATGCACCAGAAGGTTAACCTTGGTATAAAAGTTCTTTACTTCGTAGCACTGTTGCTGAATATTTTCGAGCGGTGTTCCGCTTAAAGCAATGGCAATGCGGGTTGGAACAACAAAAAAGTCATCAATCAGGGCATCCACTTCCTCAGTCATGGTTGCCGAAAACATTATATTTTGCCGGCGGGCAGGCAGCAGTTCCATAAGATTGGTCAACTGGATGCGAAACCCGAGGTCAAGCATGACATCAACTTCATCAATCACCAGTTTTTGAATACCGTTAAGCTGCAAAGCCCCACACATAACCAAATCATACAGACGACCCGGTGTGGCAATCAAAATATCAGTTCCCTGGGCAACTGCCAGCTTTTGGGTATTGATATTCACACCTCCATATACGCCGGTAATGCGCACATTCATATAAGTGGTGAGTGCCCGGGTTTGCTCTGCCACCTGCTGCACCAGTTCGCGGGTTGGTACAAGAATCAGCACCCGCGGATTCCATTGTTTTGAAAACTTCAGCTCATTTAAAACCGGAAGCAGATAAGCCATGGTTTTTCCTGTGCCGGTCTGGGCAATTCCCACCACATCCTTACCCGACAGGATTACCGGAAAAGATTCGGCCTGAATAGGTGTGGGTTTGTCAAACTCCAGCTCGGCAAGTGCATTGTTGAGTTGTTTCGACAGCCTGAAATTTTCGAAGGAATACATAAAAACAGTTTCAATGAAATAAAAAAAAATATCGGAGCATCAGTTACCACACAGGCTTTACCTACCCAAAAACATGCATCACTCTCTTCACCTTTACGATAAAGCCATGGTCTGAATCACAAATTATCAGCAGTAAACCGGCAAATATACTGACAGGGATTTACAGCAGAGATTAAAATGCAGGACGTTAAAAAAATTGCGTCAGCAAAAATTGCTTTCCCTGAGACTAAACCGGGAAGTACCGGTTTGGCAAGCCGCTGCAAAATTAGAATAATAATTTTAAATCTCTGATTAAAATAAAGCAACTGAAAATCAAACTGAAGCACATTGTCAAATACAAAAAACCCCGGAATATCCCGGGGCTTTCGCACTATCACACACACTATCACTAATCAAAGGCTTGCAATTTTCACAAACTTTTCCCCCGATGTCATTGAAATACCACAACGTTCAGGAGCTGCCGACTCATAAGTATTGCCACAAGTAGGACATACAAAATAAACAGAAGGCAATGATTTAACATTATTTGCATCCAGGGCAGCCAATGCCTTTTCGTAGAATACTTTATGCTTTTGCTCGGTTTTATAGGCATAGTTTAAGCTCATGAGCGACATTTGATTACCTGCAGCATTGGCATTGGTAATAAACTGAGGATACATAGTTTTCACTTCATACCCTTCACCTGCTATGGCATCCTGCAAATTCTCCTTTGTCGATTTTACAACAAACTCAGGTGCAATATCAGGCACCGTAACTCCGCTCTCTTTGAGCACAGCTTTGTGGTTGCTTGCATGAATTTTTTCGGAGGCCGATGCTGCCTTAAAAAGCATGGCAATCTGGTGATAACCTTCCTCCTCGGCTTTTTTACTATAAGCTGCATATTTGGCACTTGCAGTAGTTTCCCCCTTAAATGCATCAAGCATATTTTCAACATTGAGGGCTGAAGCATCTTTGGTATTCAGTTTTGAAGCATCAACCTGGCCTGATTCCTCATTTTCAAGGGCAATTTCCTGGTTTTCTGCTGCTGGTTGTTGCATATTGCTACTGGCAGTTGAGTTGCTGTTGCATGAAGTAAAAACACCTGACGATGCCATTGCAGCCATTAGAATTAAAGTTATTCTTTTCATTTTTTATCTGTTTTTAGGGTTTCATTTTTTATTGACGAGACAAAGGTATAACGGGTCACCTTCAGGCATCCTTAGGTAATTCTTAAGATTTGCTTAATAAATCAGACTGGAAACTGAAGAAAGAAAATACTACCTGTTCGCGGATTGCTTTCGGCACGAAGGGAGATCCCCTGGATATCAGCCAGTTTCTTTACAATGGAAAGCCCCAACCCATTGCCGCCAATTTGTGAATTTCTGGATTCATCGGCACGGAAAAAGCGGTTAAAGACAAAAGGAAGACTTTCAGAAGAAATGCCAATACCATCATCTTCAATTGATAAAATTCGTGTATCGTCATTCCACAACACCACAACACTTCCGCCGGGCTTACTGTATTTTAAGGCATTGCCAACGATATTATCAACCATAATTTCAATAAAAACGCGATCTCCTGTCACAAAAGCAGGTTGACTAACTTGAAAAAAAAGATTGATTTGAAGATTCGCAGCGATCAACTGCCACTTATTCTCCAGCGCAGCCACCATCTCAGCCAGGTTTACTCGTTCATTTTTTGCCACGGCCACGCCTGAGTCAATTCTGGCAAGTTGCAATAGCTGTTCGAGCAGGGCATCCAGCCTGTCGACCTGAGCAATAATTTCAGTGGCTTTAGCCTCATACACTTTGGGCTCGCGGGGCTTGCGCAGCATCACTTCAAGCGTTCCGCGAATAGCGGCAAGCGGTGTTCTGATTTCATGTGAAGCATCACCGGTAAACTGCCTTTGCTGAAGTATACTGGATTCGATGCGCGACAGTAATTCATTAATAGTGATCGTTAAATCATACAGCTCATCACGATGTTCAGGCAACACCAATCGGGTGGCAATATTTGAATACCCTATTCCTGAAGCTATTTTGATAAGCTGATGTACCGGTCGGATAGATTTGGAAGCAGCCAGAGATGAAGCCACAAACTGCACCATCAGCAAAAATGGAAATGAAATCAGCAAAACCAGCAAAAGGTGATTAAGAATAACATAAGACTCCTGCTGTGAAACGGCAATGGTTAGTTGCGCAATAACTATGCCCGACTCATTTGTAACCGGAAACTGCCCCAACCGTATTCGCTGCCCATTGATTTCGCCATTATAAAAAACAGCATCCTTAACACCAGGATTATATGCAAACCTGTCTTTAAGCAAATTTGCTGAATGAAAAATTACCTTGCCCTTTGCATCAATAATCTGGAGGAATGTAGGGCTCACTTCAACCTGATTATGCTCTGCCTCGTCCCATTCCGGCATTCGGTTGATCACTACTGAGTCCTGCTGGAAATAAAGATTACTGAACACCTCCTCCTTTTCTGTAAGAATATCATTGTCGAGATGATCGTAAGAAGTTTTATAAACCACAAAGTATACAACAATAAATACCATCGCTGTGGTAATGGCCATAGCCAGGGTATTGTATAGTGCTATCCGGTTTTTAAATCTGAGAGTCATTGGCTGTCATCTATTTTATAGCCTACACCTCTAACGGTAGTTATCAGGGATGGTTTCCCAGCAGAATCAAGCTTTTTGCGAAGTGCATTGATATAAACATCAATCACAGAATTGTCATAATCAAAGTGCAAATCCCACACTTTTTCAATAATACGGGTACGACGACAAACCTTCCCTTTATTTCTTAGCAATAATTCAAGTAAAGCAAATTCCTTTTGTGTAAGGTCAATCATTCTCCCATTCTGAACAACGCTATGCTTTTCCACATTCATCTCAATGCCTGCGGCTTTAAAAACCACCGTTTCCGTTTCATTCACCCTCATCAAAACCCGGATACGTGCCAGAAGTTCTTCAAACGAAAAAGGCTTTCTGATATAATCATTTGCACCTGATTCGAGGCCAAAAACAGCATCGTCAACCGTATCCTTAGCCGTTAAAAAGACAACAGGAACTTTTTTATTTTCCTTCCGGATATTCCGGCAAACCTCAATACCACTTATTCCCGGCAACATCCAGTCGAGAAGTATGACATCATATTCATCAATATTATCAAGGGCAAGCTGAAGGCCAGCTTTTCCATTATCAGCAAGATCAACAGCAAAACCTTCTTCTGTTAACCCATCGCGTAAAAAGCCTGAAATGGAGGGTTCATCTTCAACAATGAGTATCCGCATAATTAGTAAAGAGCTTATTATATTCAAAGATACAAATTGCAGTTATTCTTCGCCTGATGTTTCACCAAAATCGGGCAGGGCCAATTGCACACCTGCTCCATGGCTGTAAACCAGTTGCCCCCCAAGGTATCCGGTACGAGCAACTGCTCCTGATAATGCAAGAAACAGAACCAATCCGGTAATCCTGGCCCATTTCCGGCTTTCTTTAAAATATAGCATCCCTGCTCTGAAAAAAGCAGTAATTATAGCAAGCCATAAGGTTATGGTAGCCGCTTGTTCATGTAGTTCAAGCGGGTTTTTAAGCGGCCCTTCTTCAATACCCGAGCCGGCGGCATTTCCGCTTATATAGGCCACCACCGCGCCCAGCGCCCCTAATATCAATAAATAAAATGCAGCCTTGCTGAAAAATTCCTTTTTACTGAAAAATGAAATCAATTCCGAAAGAAAGCCTGCAAGAATAAGGGCCACCGGAAAATGAATAACCATCGCATGAATATGAGTTGCTGAAATCATAACTTTTCTTTTTTTATGCAAAGATGATATGATTCGCATTAAAATAGGGTAAGAGTTTTCTTAAGATTATCTTAAGATTCACCTCTTACCCCAATTTCAATAATTTATCTGAATAAAACTAAAAGCAGTCTGCAGGACATAGTTCCTGATGACAACTTCCTCCCTATTCAAAATAGGTGTATTCATATCTTAGCTGATAGTGTTGCCCTGGGCGGCGTAAAGTATTTTCCATCCAGACTTCAGAGCCTGTAAGACGGCCATCGGCATTAAACTGCCTTTCAATACGGGTCAGGCGGGTGCCGTCTTCGGCTGTTTCTTCGTGTACGGTATTGTTTCCGGCATCGTCGTATTCGAGCGTGGTTATGGTCTTGCCGGCCACGGTTTCTTCTTCAATGCGGGCTGTGTGACCGTTTTCACCCTGTGTAATGATTTGCCTGGAAACCAAACGGCCGCGGGCATCATAGCGTTTTTCGGTACTAATCACCCCTTCATCATCGTATAAAGTAACCAGCCTGGTTTCTTCACCTCCCAAAAAGCTTAGCTCAACCGTTTCTTC
Source organism: Lentimicrobiaceae bacterium (assembly GCA_020636745.1). Classification (NCBI taxonomy): domain Bacteria; kingdom Pseudomonadati; phylum Bacteroidota; class Bacteroidia; order Bacteroidales; family Lentimicrobiaceae; species Lentimicrobiaceae bacterium. Next base: position 200,093 of record JACJXH010000004.1, read on the forward strand.
AGGAGTGCCATCCTCGCTATAGGTAAATGTTTTGGAAATTTCCAAATCGCCATACTCATTCCACGACTCCTCGCGCACCAGTTTATCCTGCTCATAAACCCATAGCTGCTTTTCGCCTTCTTCACCATCGCTGTCGGTTAGTTGCCTTAAAACCAGCTTTCCCTCATCATTGTATGTGTAGCGTATTTCATCGGGTTCACCGTCAAGGTAATGCCTGTATTCAACAGACATCCGCCCTTGTTCATCGAAGCTGCGCGTGGTACGTTCAGCAATTTCGCCAGCCATTTCCAGTATTTCTTCAACCGGCTTTCCATCCTTATATACAATCAGTACCCGCTCTTCGGCTTCCCCCTCAATATCGTAGGTAATTCGTTCAATCTCCTGTCCGTCTTCATTCATAATAACCCGGCTCACCTGTACATCTCCCAGCATTTCCGGATCATCAGGATCAGTAATAATTAAATTGTTGCGATAAAGATCAATCTGTTTTAACTTCTTTTCCATGGCACTGATTCAGTTTTTATAATGCGTTTGCAAAGGAAATAAAAACATTGCAAACCCTTACCGCTCTGTAATACTAATTTTCATCAGAAGCGGAATTGCCAACCGGTATAACACAATATCAGCGTAAAGCAGTCCGGTCATCTCACTTTTTAAGATATTTATAAAACCCAAATGATTAAATTTGTAACCTCCAACAGGCGCAATCGCAAACCAACATTCACACAATGAAAAAGATAACACTATTCCTGATGATGACCATACTATTTACCAATGGATACAGCCAACAGAAAAAAATCACCTATCCGAAAGCCAAAAAAACAGATGTAACTGACCTCTATTTTGGCACAGCGGTAGCCGATCCATACCGATGGCTTGAGGACGACAACTCGAAAGAGACTGCCCAATGGGTAAAAGCAGAAAACAAGGTTACGGAAACTTATCTGCAGCAAATTCCTTTTCGCGAAGAGATAAAAAACCGCCTCACCACACTGTGGAATTATCCGAAATACGGTGTGCCATTTCGCAAGGGCAATTATTATTTCTTTTCCAAAAACAATGGCATTCAAAATCAGAGTGTGCTTTACATACAGCAAGGGCTGAACGGTGAACCCCGCGTTTTTCTCGATCCAAATGCCCTTTCGGCTGATGGCACCACCGCCCTGGCCACCTACAAAGCCTCGGCAGACGGCAGCTATTTTGCCTATGCCATTGCCAAAGCCGGCTCCGACTGGAATGAAATTTACGTAATGGAAACTTCTACCGGTCAGCTACTGAGCGACAAGTTGGAGTGGGTTAAGTTCTCAGATATCGCCTGGAAGGATAAAGGATTTTATTACAGCCGTTACGACAAACCGGGCGAAGGCGGTGAATTATCATCGAAAAATGAGTTTAAAAAGGTTTATTACCACAAAGTGGGTGATGACCAAAGTAAGGATCAGCTGATTTATGAGAATAAACTTGAACCGCTGAGAAGTTATGGTGCACAAACCACCTCCGACGAAGATTTTCTGGCCATATTTGAAACAGAAAGCACCAGTGGCAACGCGCTTTATATCAAAGACCTGCGTAAAAAAGAGAGCAGTTTTATCAAAATAGCCGACGGATTTCGCTATGATTATGAAATTGTGACCAATTATGGTGAGAGGTTTATCATCAGAACCAATGACGGGGCTCCCCGGTACAGGCTTATAGCAGTTGAGTTGAGCAATCCGGGAAGAGAAGCCTGGGAAACGGTGGTACCTGAACAGGCCGAAGTGCTACAATCAGCCTATCCGGGTGGAGGCATGCTTATTTGCCAGTATATGAAAGATGCCACTTCCAAAGCCAGTGTTTATCATGCTGACGGAAGTCTGATGCACGAAATTGCGCTTCCCGAACCAGGCACCATCAACGATTTTGAAAGCGCCCGTGAAGATGGGCAGGCATTCTTTTCATTCACCTCATTCACTTCGCCTTCAACCATTTACAAGTATGACATAGCCTCCAACCGCTCTGAAGTTTTTCATCAGTCAGCACTTGGGTTCAACACCGAGGGGATAGTTTCGGAACAGGTATTCTACACCAGTAAAGACGGTACCCGTATTCCCATGTTTTTGGTTCATCGTGCCGACATACAGATGGATGGCAACAATCCGGTTTACCTTTACGGATATGGCGGCTTTAATGTAAGCCTTACTCCCGGTTTCAGCGTGAGCCGGATGTTGTTTATTGAAAATGGCGGAATATTTGCCATGCCTAATCTGAGAGGTGGCGGCGAATATGGCGAAGAGTGGCACCGCGCTGGCACCAAACTGCAAAAACAAAATGTATTTGACGATTTTATTGCCGCAGCAGAATATCTGATTGAGCAAAAATATACCAACCCCCAAAAGCTGGCCATTGCCGGAGGTTCTAACGGAGGTCTGCTGGTAGGAGCCTGCATGACACAGCGCCCTGAACTTTTTGCCGTGGCTCTGCCTGCCGTTGGCGTAATGGATATGCTGCGCTTTCACAAATTCACTATTGGCTGGGCATGGACCGAAGATTACGGCTCGAGCGAAAATGAGGAACAATTCCGCTATCTGCTGGGCTATTCGCCACTGCACAACCTCAGGCCCAACACCTGCTACCCTGCTACAATGGTCACCACTGGCGACCATGACGACCGCGTTGTACCGGCTCATTCCTTCAAATTTGCCGCTACATTGCAGGAAAGCCAGGCCTGCAACAAGCCTGTTCTTATCCGCATTGAAACCAAAGCCGGACATGGCGCCGGCAAGCCCGTTTCGAAAATGATTGAAGAAGCTACCGACATGTGGGCCTTTACCATGTACAATTTAGGCATGAAACCTACGTTTAAGTAAACGGCAAAAACTCCGGAATTAAAACAAAGCCCCGGACTGCGTGCGGGGCTTTTTACTTAAAAACAAACGCTTACCAATGAGACTCAACAACCTACTCACCTCCACTACCTTACTTATTTTCTTATTCGCATTTGCTACCCCCCTCACTTCTCCGGTATGTGCACAGGAAGCACTGGTACAATCACAGCCGGAGCAATCAGGCATGCGGGCCAGCGACAGTGTGGCTATTCTGCAATACATGTTAAACGACTTGCAGCACACCAAATCAGCGCTTGAATCAGAAAAAGCAGAATTGCATGATCGCAATTTGCAGCTCGAAGCAATGATTGAACAACTCAAAAAGCAGCAGTTGACCCTCCATACATACAACGACTCACTTAATCAGCAGATTTCCGGACTGGGTCATCAGTTGCATCAGAAAAGCGAAATGCTCGAGAGTCAATTGAAGCTGCAAAAAGAAAAAGAACAATTGTTTGCCGAAAAAGAACTGCTGTATAAAGAAGCCATCAACAGTTCAATGATTGACAAAGTTAAACTTGAAGGCCAGATTTCAACCAAAGACTCGCGTCTTGAAGGAAAAGAGCGCGAAATATCGCTGCTGCAGCTGAACATTGATGAGAAGAACCGCGACATCGAGAACCGCAATTCAGAAATCAACAAAATAGTATCGGAAAAAGCCCACACCGAGCGTAAAGCCGATTCGTTGCGCAACAGCTTATCATCGGCCGAAAAAAACCTGATGCTTACCACCGAACAGCTGAAATATGCCGAAATAAAACTTAAAGACTGCGAAAACCGTTACTCAACAGTAACCAATAAGAAGAAAAAAACCAAGGTTGTACAAGGTTTTGCCATCAAAAACTACCGTACCCCCGACTTTGCACTGGCGCCTAAAGATGCCAACAATCCATCGGTTTATGTCATCAGCAACAAAAACACCAGCAACATTGAGTTTGACTATGTAACCGGCGCCAGTATTATGCTGAAAGATCTGTCGAAGCCCAACGGCAGCCTCACCTATGATGTAGGGTTTTTCCTGGGCTTCGGCGGCAATAATCTGTTTAAAAACTTTTACCTGGGGCCAAACTTCAAACTTTTTGACTTACTGCACATTAACATTGGCGCCAATGTGGCCGAGTATGAAGCATTGAAAGAAGGGTTTAATGTAGGCGATGTGCTGCAGCCTGGCATTTCAATACCCACCACCAAAGAATGGAAAATCAATGGTTATATAGGCTTTACGTTCGACCTGGAGCTGATTACCATGATTGGGAAAAGGTAATTTAAGGCTGGGAATAAAAGCGGCCTGCCACCTGCTGATATGTAGACCCATCGGGAAAAACAGCCGGCGGACTATACTCAGGATTGGTCAGAAATGTATCATCCTGCAAACTCAGGATAAATGCTTTAAGTTCGGCCTTTTCGGTGGCAGTGAGTTGAATACCGCCTTCAGCCACATGATGCATCAACGGATTTACATAAGGCGACATTTTTACCTGATGTGAATAAAAATTAATCACATCGTCAAGGGTCTGAAAACGCCCGTCGTGCATATAAGGGCCCATCAGTGCAATATTGCGCAGGGTGGTTGCCTTATATGCTCCTTTGTCAGTAGCTATGCCGGTGACTGCATATCTGTCGCGCGCATCGTCAAACTCCGTATCCTTGCCATTGTTGTAAAATAAATTGGTAGTAAACAGCGGATTGCCACTGCTGCCATGACAGTGAAAGCAATCGGCCCCCTCTTCGGTGTTGAACAGAATAAAACCATTCAGCTCCTGCTGCGTAAGCTGCTCTTCGCCCCTCATATAACGATCAAACTTCGAATTGGCCGAAATCAGGGTTCTCACAAACTGGGCAATTGCCCGGTTGATGTTTTCCATGGTTACCTGTTTTGAACCAAATGCTTTTTCAAACAGCCCGGGATAACCACTTATTTGCTGTATCAAGGCTTTGGTGCGATTGGTATCGCCACACATTTCATGCGGGGCCACAACGCCCATCCACACCAAATCTTCGAGGCGGCGTTTCGATACATCAGGATTATCGCGCCTGACAAAACCATTCCACAAATAACCATTGGGATTCCACACCAGATTGATAAGTGGCAAAGCAACATGAGGGGTAGAAATTCCGGTGAGCCCGAAAGTACGGCCTCCGGCAAACACCGGATGCTGAATACCCGGCTCAAAACTGTTGGCCTGCACATGGCAACTGCCGCAACTCATCAGCGAATCGGCCTGCGTGCGCCCCGACAAACGGCCATCGTAAAACAGAAAACGGCCCAGCCTGACACCTTCTTCTGTCAAAGGATTTTCGGCAGGAATATGAAGTTGCGTAGGAAAAAATTCAGGCACTACCAGCTTATAAGGCGTTGGCTTTGATGGCTCAGAATCCTTTTCACCACACGACACCACCATCAGCAACAGCAAAACCGAAACAGCAAGCTTAAGAAAATGACAACAAAATAGCTTCATTATGACGAATTTAACCGACTCTAAAATTACACAATTCTGCGGTTTAACATTCAAAAAACCGGCCTGAAAGTGCAGTCACAACCATTAAAAACAATGGCCTTCATTGATGGGAGGACATTTTTTAATAAACCACCGCCACAAAGCAAACGTTTAAATTCATACAATCGTATGGCACCAGGTAGCTTCCCCCCTTTAAAATGCTTAACTTTGCATCGTAAAGAAAACTACCGGGAACCCGTTCTGCCAGTCAGGACCCAATAACAAATAACACTATAAGATGGATTTTAAACCAGGAGATAAAGTACGATTTTTGAATGAACAGGGCGGTGGCATTGTCACCCGCATCCTCAGCAACACAATGGTAAATGTTGCCATTGAAGAAGGATTTGAAGTGCCGGTAATGGCCCACGAACTGATTAAAATTGAGCCCCAGGGTGCAGCCGACCGGTTTTTCGACCGCCAGATAAAGGTGGATTATCCGGCACACCTGCAAACCCCTGTTGCGCAACCTGCACAAGCCCAACCAGCCGAATCGGCTGATGAAACTGACGACCGCATCACTTACCTCTATCGCCAGTCAGGCGCCGGAATTATTGAAGGCATCTACCTCGCTTTTGTTCCGAAAGACCAAAAATGGCTAATTTCGGGCAACCTCGAAATTTATATTGTCAATAACACTGGATACGAAGCCCTTTATACTTTTTCGCTTGCCGAAGATGGGAAAGGCTATGCAGGAGTTGATTACGATGTAATTCCGGCTTATTCCAAAATTCATATTGAAACCATCACGCGCGAAGATTTGGAAAGCTGGGCTGACGGTATCGTTCAGGTATTGTTCTATAAAAACGAAATCAGCCCGGTGCTGAGCCCCCTGCATGCTGCTTTTAAAATTAAGCCCGTGCGCTTTTACAAAGAAAACAGTTACCAGGATTTCCGGCTTATCGGACATAAATCGGTGGTGGTCAACCTGGGCGATTTGGCTGGTCAGGTTGTGATTCCAGCCTCAGAAGCAGCCCTAAAATCGGGCATGGACCCGGCTGCACAGCAGAAATTATCAGCCTTAACACCACAGGCCTTGATTGACAAACACCGCATATCAGCTACCGAAGCTGAGGTTGATTTGCACATCTCAGCACTCAAGGATGATTACTCCGACTTATCAAACAACGACATTCTGAACTACCAAATCAGTTATTTCACCAAAATGCTCGAAAGCGCCATTGCTCACAATTATGTAAAAATCACCTTTATACATGGCATTGGCAACGGCACATTGAAGTCGGCCATTATTTCGCACATAGGCGATTACGAAAATCTTGAGCTCCGCAACGCTCCGTTTGCCCAATACGGCAATGGCGCCATTGATATCTACATCAGACAAAACAACTGACAGGAACAAGCCTGATTTTTTGCCGGCACCTAACTTTTATGAGCTTATTGCATTGTCGTTCAATATTTCTATATCTTTGCAGCAACTTAGGTCTCATAACGGAAACTAACAATGTGTTCTGTCGCTTTTGGCCTTAACAACCAAAAGAGGAAAGTCGGGGCAATACAGGGCGCCATACTTCCTAACAGGAAGGTTCCGCTGCCGGCGGAAACAGCAAGTGCCACAGAAAATAACCGTCCCGCTTTTGCGGGATAAGGGTGAAAATGTGGGGTAAGAGCCCACGGTTCGGGTTGGTGACAACCCGAGCGGGTAAACCTTATGGATTGAAAGACCAAATATACCGGATAGTTACACCGCAAGGTTTAACAAAAGGCTGCCCGCCTTTTTCCGGGGGGTAGGTCGTTAAAGCCTTATGGCAACATAAGGACGAGATAAATGACAGAAGGCCGGCGCAGTTTAGGCTGCGTCAGTTACAGAACCCCGCTTACAGCATTGTACGGCATCCGTTTTTTCTGAATAAAATATCCCTGCCAACGCGGGGATATTTTATTTTAACCAGTTTCTCTTCTGCCATCGGAGATTAAAACACCTGCACCGGCATTTAAAATCGCGGACATCTCCCGGCAAATGATGGATACCAATATAACTGCATCCCGCGTAAATGCTCCCACACAATACCCTCAGCTACTTTCAGCGCCACCTGCCCCGGGTTCCCGCAGCTGATTTGTTGATACAATCGACCGGATTACAGGTGCGGTGCACTGGGGTGTAAATGTTGTTACCTGAGAGTGTTTAATGAACAACAAAAAAAATAGAAAATAAATAAAACCCGACAAACAGATTTGATATTTTATAAAATCCTATATTAGCACGGACTTTCAAGACACGTAGATAAACGAATTGAGCTATACAGATATGGTGAAATATGCGCAAGACTGAGGGTATATAATCGTTTCATTCCATTATAAACAATACTACATAGATATGAAAAAACAAATTTTGATTTTTGGATTATTTTTGATTCCCACGTTGATTTATTCTCAGATAAACATCGATAGTTTGATTCAGACTGGTATTCAATATCATGAAAATGGGCAATTTGATAAAGCTATTGAAGCTTACAAAACTGCGCTTGAAATCGAGCCTAACTCACCCTTAATTAATTATGAGATTGCAATGACTTACATGTATGCAAAAGATTATAAAAACTCGATAATACATTGTGACAAAGTGATTGAATTGAACGATAAATACCTATTGCAGGCATACATTACAAAAGGGTCATCTCTTGATTATTTAGGAGAAACCAAGAAATCAATAAAGCTTTTTGAAGCCGGAATTAAAAAATTTGGAGCTCATCACTTATTATATTACAACTTAGGATACAACTATTATAACTTGAAAGAATATGATAAAGCAGAGGAAGCTTTAATAAACGCAATAGAAATTAAATCCGACCATGCAAGCAGTCATTTACTCTTAGGATATTTGATGACTGATAAGAATCAGAAGGTTCAAAGTCTGCTTTGTTTGCACTATTTTCTATTCCTGGAGCCAAATTCCGAGAGAGCAAAAACTGCTTACAATTTAATACAAAAACAATTTAGTGGAAATGTCGGGAGAGACGAAGATAATCCGAGCCAGATTAATATTATTCTAGACCCAAATCAATTAGAAACAGAATTCGGCGCAGCAGGCATGATGATTTCTATGCTAGAAGCTTCGAAAAGCCTTGAGGAAAACAAAGGTAAAAGTGGAGATGAATTATTTATTGAGAACACTACTTCTTTTTTCAAAATACTTGGAGAACTTAAAAAGAAAAAGAATACAGGATTGTGGTGGGATTTTTATGTTCCGCTATTCTATGATATTGCTAAATCAGAACATATTGACACATATTGCTACTATATTAGTCAATCATCAAATGATACAGCCTTGGAATGGCTGAGAGAAAATGACAAAAGGATTGATGATTTTAACAGATGGCTGAGTGAACAATAGCCGACATAGTACACGCAAAATAAAACCGAAATGGTCAATGGTTTGCGGGGGCCTGGTTCTCGCTTAAGCTTTTTGCACTTCAGATATGAATTCTGCCTGCAAACCCAGCGATTTTATATTAGCAACCCTTAAACAACATCATAAGAAAACCCGCTAAATATGACAGATCTGATTGGCGACATTCACGGACACGCAGACAAACTCGAAGAATTACTGCTGAAACTGGGTTATGCAAAAAACAACGGAGCTTACGCTCACCCCGACAGAAAAGTTGTTTTTGTTGGCGACTATATTGACCGGGGGCCAAAAATCAGAGAAACACTACAAATAGTGAAAGCCATGGTGGACAATGAGAATGCCATTGCTTTAATGGGAAATCATGAATACAACGCACTGTGTTTCCATTTTCAGAAAACCACCGGCGGACACCTTAGAAAACATCTGATAAAAAATATCATTCAGCATTTTGAAACAATTAAACAGTTTCAAAACCGACAGCAGGAGTACGAAGACTATCTGGAATGGTTTAAAACCCTGCCACTATATTACGAAACTGACAAATTCAAAGCAGTGCACGCTTGTTGGGCCAACAACACCATCAATTATTTAAGAAAAACTTTAGTCAACGACAGATTGACCGACGAACTCATTTATCAATCGGTCAAGAAAGGTACTGAGTTAAACGAAGCCATAGACCAGACTTTAAAAGGCAAAGAAATAAAAATACCGGAAGGAATTTCCTTTATAGACAAAGACGGCACCAAAAGAACAGAAATACGGATAAAATGGTGGGAAGACCCCTCGGCAATGACATACAGATCTATAAGTGTTGTACCCATCGAAAATTTACCTGAACAACCCGTTGCATTATCCGAATTAAAATCATTTGACTTTTACCGTGACCGCGATAAAAATGTATTCTTCGGACATTATTGGCTCAAAGGAGAGCCTTCATTATACAAGAAAAATATCTGTTGTTTAGATTACAGCATTGCAAAAGGGGGCAAACTCGTTGCATATCGTCTCAACGGAGAGGAAAATCTGGACAGCAAAAACCTGACCTATGTCTGATAACATAGCATCACTTCACAGGTATCCGGCACAATACGTAGAAGCTGGTGCAGTCAAACGCAATACGTCAACATCGTTATCAGCGCGAAACGAAAATCGGTGGTTTAAAAATGCAAGTATGATGGAGAAAAAAGCAAAAATCACAGTTCAAAAACCCCGCCGAATCCTTTAAATCATTCCGCTGCACGGGCTTTAAAAACATTTTAAATATTGCTTAAACACCTATAATCCGACCTTAAACACTAAAATGATTTTCAATAAAACTAAAAAAAACAATGCGAATTCCTGAAAATTGATTATATTTAAGGTTGAAAGTCTGAAAGGCCGCCCATCATTTACTTCAAAGGGCTGGCACTGCAAACCCCTCTCTTCTATCATTACTACGCTTACCCCCGAATGGCAGACGTTTCGTACTGCAACACTTCAATTTGAATCAATAACATGAATAATATGAAGATGAAACGAAACGATTTAATCTATGACATTGGCATGCACAAAGGGGAGGATAGCGCGTACTATTTAAAAAAAGGGTTTCATGTCGTTGCCATTGAAGCCAATCCGCAGCTGGTTGAACTGTGCTCGAAAAAGTTTGCCGGGGAAATCAAAAACAGGCAACTGACGATTATTAACGGTGCGATTTCAGATGCTGCAGGCTCCGGCAACAAATTTGTCCCCTTTTACATCAACCGCCAATGTTCAGAATGGGGAACCACTGTAAACTCATGGGTAAAAAGGAATGAAAACCGGGGCACTTCAAGCGAAAAAATAGAGGTGCCGGTCATAGATTTTAGCAAGGTTTTACAAAGCTACGGCATTCCTTATTACATGAAGATAGACATTGAGGGCATGGACACCCTTTGCTTGCAAACGCTGCTAAACTTTAATGAAAAACCAGATTTCATATCGATTGAATCTGACAAAGTTTCTTTTCAAAAATTAAAGGATGAAATTGCCCTGTTTAACAAACTGGGATACAACAAATTTAAGGCTGTTAACCAGTCGGCCGTTGAAAGATTGAAAGAGCCCCTTAACACACACGAAGGAAACTTTTTAAACTATAAATTCTCTTATGGTTCATCGGGCCCGTTTGGCCGAGATTTGCCCGATAAATGGGTGAAAAACAGATGGATCATACTGCAGTACAGGCTTATTTTTCTGGGGTACAAATATTATGGCGACCATAGCAAAGTAAAAAAGAAACTGGCTTTCAGGATATTGTATAAAATTCTTCAAAAAATAGTAAGACAACCAATACCAGGCTGGTATGACACGCATGCGAAACATGCTTCAGTAGAATAAACATTAAATTCAGCGAAACCCCGCCCGGAGTTATGCTTGTAAGCATTAAGAAGCTTGGCAGTTCAATACACTATAGCCAGCGATACAGAGCAGCTTAGAACTAAACCGGGCACTGCACATCCAATTAAATACGATTTGATAACCAGTAAAACCAAAAGCCAACAGGATTTTGGCTAAATTTGTAAAACGTAAACCTGCAGTGGCCATATAAAAACAATGATCTATGAAAAAAAAATACACCCCTCTCATTATCAGCATATTTCTCAGCTTGCTACTCACAAACACCCTTACCTTAACAAGCAGGGCACAAAATCCGATACCCAACCCTGATTTTGAAGATTGGACAGATGGCGAACCCGACGGGTGGAACAGCATCAACCAAAACATACTGGGCACCGACTTTATATGCATTACCCGCGACCAAACCAATGCCCAAAGCGGTACTTCAAGCATCAAAATTGAAACAATTACCGAAAATGTATTTGTGGTTGGCCCGGTTACACTGCCCGGCATTGTATCATTAGGCGAAATTGTACTGGATGTGCTCAATCAAACCGGCACTGTTGAAGGCGGTGTTCCTATCGACACCCAGCCTCAGATATTGAACGGTTATTTCCGCTATCAGCCGGCCGAAGGCGACGTTTGCCTGATGGGCATCGGACTGTTTAAATGGAATGGCACTACCCGCGACACCATTGGTTTTTCATACGGCATTTTCAGCGACACGGTAAATGAATGGCAGGCTTTTGCTTTGCCAATAGAATACCTGATGTGGGAAGTGCCTGACACCATGAATATTATGTTCTTCTCATCAAACATACTCAACAGCACCATAATTTCTGGCAGCAAGCTATGGATAGACAATCTTTCACTCACCTATGGCCCTGTTTCGGTTCAAAATCAATGGCCGTCCGAAAAGCCTGAAATCACCTTCCACAACACACATACATCACTCATGGCCCATAATTTGCCAGCCGGTAACGGCACTTTTTCAGTAATTAGCCTCGATGGTTCGGTTGTAAAGCTTGAAAACAAACCTGCCATATCAGGAAGGGCAGAAATTAACATCGGCAATTTACCCGCAGGCATTTACATTGCCCGCTATATTTCGGCAGACGGCATTCAGAAAACGGCCAAATTTATGCACCGCTAATGCAGCTCAAAGCCTGACTTTACATTACACTTCTTATAAATTACTACCGAAACAGCTACTCTGTCTGATTTGGCATAATAAGCCATGCATGCCGGCGTTATTGAAGCATAAGTTTTCAAACGCACCGTGTTGATAAATCAATCTGAAATGCCTGTTTGCACGGAAAATATCAGGCTAACTTTAAGCCCTAAACTGAACATTGCATGAAAAGATCCATTCTGGTCATACTCACCTCATTATCATTGGCTGGTTATTCGCCAGTCATTGCCCAGCACACAGTCTCAAATCAGCATCCGCAGGTCGATAAAAGCAGTGCAACCGACCTGTTTGCCAAAGAAAAATATGGCGCAGCGCGGCAGGTTTATGCCGGAATTATACCATCAGAAATGTTGCTGGTGGCTTACGACGCCGAAAAAGAATACGGCATAGCAGCCAGTGCTGCCGAAATGCAACATGGCGATGCGGCCTACCTGCTCAACAAATTTCTGAGCGATTATCCTGAAAACACCCGCACCAACCGCGCATGGTTTCAACTGGGCAATCTGAACTTCCGCAACAATAAATACAGCGACGCCCTGAGTGCTTATGACAAGGTAAATACCTATGACATGAACACCGAAGAAAATGCCGAATACACTTTTAAAAAAGGCTACTGTTACTTTAAGAAAAACGACTTTGATCAGGCGGCAGAACTGTTTTACGGCATTAAGGATCAGCAGACCAAATACACCGGGCCGGCAACCTATTACTATGCACATATCATGTATGCCAGCGGAAAGTATGAAACCGCACTCAGAGATTTTGAAAAGCTCAGAGACGATGAAACATTTAAAAAAGTCATCCCTTACTACATCATTCAGATATATTACCTGCAGGGCCGTTATGACGAAATGCTTGAAATGTCGCAACCTTATCTGAAAGGCCAGCGCAACAAGCGTACCAACGAAATACTCCGCTTGGCTGCTGATGTAAATTACCGCAAGGGGAATTATGCCAAAGCCATTGAGCTGATGGAGGAATACCGCAAAATAAACCGAAACAAAGCCAGCCGGGAAGAAAGTTATGCACTTGGTTTTTCATACTACAAGACCATGGATTATGCAAAGGCAATCCCTGAATTTCAAACAGTTGCCACCGGCGAAGACAGCCTGGCACAAAATGCATATTACCATCTGGGCGATTGCTATCTGAAAACAGATCAGAAACAGTTTGCATCCAATTCCTTTTTATCGGCCTGGAAAGTGCCCGTTAAATCAGACCTTGCCGAAGACGCTCTTTTCAACTATGCCAAACTGAGCATCGAGCTTTCATACAATCCTTACAACGAAGCCATCAAAGCCCTGCAGCAGTATCTGACCGAATATCCGGATTCGCCCAGACGCGACGAAGCCTACACTTATCTGGCCAACCTTTACATGGTTACCAAAAACTATAAAGAAGCCCTGCTTACCCTCGAAAACATCAAAAAACGCAACAACAGCCAGAATGCGATATATCAAAAAATAAGCTACTTCAGAGGAATAGAGCTTTTTAACGACAACCAGTATTTTGATGCCATCGGACAGTTCAAAAATGCACTCGGCAACAAAAATGACAACTACATAACAGCCAGTGCCACCTTCTGGACCGGAGAATCGTACTATCGTTTAAACCAATATGACATCGCCGCCAATTATTACAACAACTTTCTGAAAACACCCGGCGCCGAAAAGCACAGTGCATTTTCATCAGTCAATTACAATCTGGGCTATGCTGCATTTAAGCAGAAAAAATACGGTGAAGCACGCACTGCCTTTGCCAAATATCTGGAAGGGCATCCTGCTGATCCCAAAATGCTCAACGACGCCCGCCTGAGATTGGGCGATTGTTACTTTATGGGCAAACAATACCCTGAGGCTATTCAGCAATACGATTTGGCTATTGGCGCCCGCGCCGCTGATGCCGACTATGCGCTTTATCAGAAAGCAGTAGCAGTGGGAGTTACCGGCAACCTGAACCAGAAACTCGCATCGCTGCAAAAGCTGGTGGCCGACTACCCCAAATCGCCTTATAGCGACGACGCCAGATACGAAACCGGTCGCACCCTTGTGACGCTCAACCGCAATGAAGAAGCGCTGGCCGCCTTCCAAAAGCTTATCAAAGACTTCCCCAAAAGCAGCCTGGTAAAAAATGCATCGCTTAACAGCGGACTTATTTACTACAATACCAACCGCGACCAACTGGCACTTGAAACCTTCAAAAAAGTAGTAAAAGACTATCCGGCAACACCTGAGGCCCGCGAAGCCCTGGCGGTGATCCGCAATATTTATGTCGATTTAAACCAGGTTGACAGTTATGTTTCTTATGCAGCCGACATCCCATTTGCCAACGTAAGCGTGGCCGAACAGGACTCACTTACATACACCGCCGTGGAAAACCGCTATATGAGTGGCGACTGCGAAAAAGCACTTCCGGGGTTTATCTCTTACATTCAGAAATTTGCCAATGGAAGTTTTATTGTAAATGCCCATTTTTACAAGGCCGACTGCGAATCGCGTTCAGGCAAATATGCCGAAGCGCTTAAAAGCTATGAATTTATTCTGAGCCGTCCGCGCAACCGCTTTACAGAAAATGCCGCTTTAAAGGGAGCCGGTATCCTTTACCGGATGAAAGACTATGCAGGAGCGCTGAACATGTACCAGCGACTTGAAGAAAACGCCGAAAACAAAGCCAATATTACCGAAGCAATCACCGGCCAGATGCGCTGCAACTATCAAACCGGCAATTATGGCCAGGCCATTCAATATGCACAGCGCACCCTCACACAGGAGCGCCTCACCCCTGCCCTTGAAGCTGAAACGCAGCTAATCATCGGAAAATCGGCCCGGGCACTTCAACGCACCGATCTGGCCAAAAGTTCATTTGAGGAAACCCTCAAACTTTCGCAGGGCGAGGCCGGCGCTGAAGCACTGTACAACCTGGCTGAAATGAACTTCCAGGAAAAGGATTACAAAACAAGCGAAACCAGAATTTTCAGGCTCACCGGCGACTTCTCGTCATACGACTACTGGGTAGCCAAATCGTTTATCCTGCTTTCCGATATTTACCTGAATACCGGAAATACTTTTCAGGCCAAACAAACCTTGCAGAGCATTATTGACAACTACCAGGGTGAAGATTTGAAGAAAATAGCCACCGACAAACTGCAGGCCATTAACCTTCAGGAAAATGCCGGACAACAGGACAAGAAAGTATTCGACGACGAAGAAGGCATCATCATCAAATAAACCTGACACATTACAACCTGACAGGCCTGCAATCTAAACAGGCAGAGAACGATTAAAAGCCTTTAAAAACTGAACAGACTATGAGAATCCTCCACCGCATTTTATATCAAAACACCACTTTCCTCCTTTGCATGACGCTTGTTGCCGCACTTGCAGCACAAGTCACAGCCCAGGAAATTGAAGAACAGGTAACCGTAACAGCTGCTTTTGAGCCAAGTATTCCGGATGCCAGCAAGCTCAGCATCAATCCTTCATCAAACGAAACCGAAGTGCCCTTGCCTGTAATGACTTACGACATACAGGCCCGCCCCATGGAAACCAGCCTGCAACCTGATGACATCAGTGCCGTAAAACTGGTTGGTGAGCCACAAAAAAAGCTCTACCGCAACTATGCCCGCATCGGTTTTGGAAATTACACCACTCCTTTGGCTGAATTTTATGCCAATTCATTGCGGTCGAAAAGCTATTCAATGGGCATGTATTTCAAGCATTTCTCATCCTCAGGGGTCATCAAAGACTATCCCAAAAGCAGCAACAGCCTGAACATCGTCCGCTTGAACGGTGAAAAATATTTTGACGAACACACCCTCAGTGCACAACTTGGTTACAGACGCAATGTTGTTTACCAATACGGGTTTAAGCCAACTGATTTTGAAACGTTTATCAATGAAGATGATTTAAAACAGCGCTTCAGCAGAATCAATGGCAGTGTCGGATTCAAATCAAACTACAGCGAAAAAGACAAACTTAACCATGAGATTGATCTTTCGCTGAGCAATGTTTCCGATTTATTTAACACTCGCGAGTCAGCACTGAACATCAGCGGAAAAGCCAGTAAGCGCTTCGAGCTGCTCGATTTCACCGACTCTCAGATGCTGGGACTTGAAACCGACATAAACATAACTCATTACAAAGACAGCACCCTGAAGCAAAACAGCACAATGGTGGTTGTAAAGCCATACATCAGCACCACTTTTGAGGAATACAGCCTTAAATTAGGCCTGAATCTGACCGTACAGGGCGACTCGGTATCAAAAGTGCACCTGTTTCCGATGGCAGAAGGCAGCATCAGGATAATTGATGATGCGCTTGTTGTGCAGGCTGGCATTACCGGCAACCTGCAGCGCAAGGGATTCAACACCCTGAGCGACATCAATCCATTCATACAGTCGGTACTGCCGCTCAAATACACACGCGAACGATTCGCTTTTTATGCAGCCATCAGGGGCCGCGTAGGCAAAGCCATCAATCTCCATGGCTCTGTTCGCTCTTCAAGCCTCGAAAATGAAGTATTTTTTGTCAACGACTTTAGCCGGATACCCTACAACCAATTTACGCTGGTGTATGACAAAGCCAATCTCTTTACCAGCCGGCTTGAAGCTGAATACAACGAATCGGGCAGAATCAATATCAAAGCCTGGGCGCAGTATGACTCCTGGAAAATGAACCTTGAAGCAAAACCATGGCACAAGCCGGCGCTCAAAACAGGAGGTGAAATCAGATACAATATGCAGGATAAAATTACTGCCCGTGCCGGAATTGAGCTATTTGGCAAACAATATGCAAAAACTTTCGGAACAGAAGGCGAGGTCGTTGCAAGGCAACTTGACGGATATGCCGACATCAGCCTGGGGCTTGAATACCGCTACACCAAACTTCTTTCGGCCTTCCTCCAGTTCAACAATATACTCGGAACCCGCTACTACCAGTGGAATAACTACCCGGGATACAGATTCAATCTGCTTGGCGGAATAAGCTATTCATTTTAAACCACATATCACACGCATATCAGCACAGGGCCTGCCGTTGTAAGCAGGCCCTTTTTGTTAATAACTTCCCTCCTCATTACCTTTACAGTTAAAGTAAAACCTATTAAAAAAAACCTTACCTTTGCCTACTATCAAATAAATACTATCAATCTGAATATGAGCGAATTAAATAAACCAGCCGAAGCCAATGAAAACGGGAATGGCAACGGAAACTACACCGCAGATAACATACAGGTACTTGAAGGACTCGAAGCAGTGCGTAAACGTCCCTCCATGTATATTGGAGACACCGGCTCAAGAGGCTTGCACCATCTTGTTTATGAAGTAGTTGACAACTCTATTGACGAGGCTCTTGCAGGTTATTGCAACGACATTTCGGTTTTTATTCACCCCGACAACTCCATTACTGTAAAAGACAACGGCCGTGGAATACCCACCGATATGCATGAAAAAGAGAAGCGTTCGGCGCTGGAAGTTGTCATGACGGTGCTGCATGCCGGCGGCAAATTCGACAAAGGCTCATACAAGGTATCCGGAGGATTGCATGGTGTAGGGGTTTCCTGCGTCAATGCGCTTTCGTCCATGCTGAAAGTAAACGTTGAACGCGAAGGCCAGCTGTTCGAACAGGAATATTCCATTGGAAAACCCCTTTACCCGGTAAGAGTTGCCGGCACCTCCGACAGAACAGGCACCACCGTTCATTTTAAACCCGACGCCAGTATCTTTACAACAGAGGTATATGATTATGAAATTCTCTCATCGCGTTTGCGCGAACTCGCATTTCTGAACAAAGGCATCCGCCTTTCAATAACTGACGAGCGCAACACCGACGAAAACGGAGATTTTGTTTATTCTACATTCTTCTCTGAAAAGGGACTGCTCGATTTTATCGAGTACCTGGATGGCATGCGCGAAAAGCTTATGCCCGACCCTATTTATATAGAAGGCGAAAAAAATGACATCCCGGTTGAAATCTCTCTGCAGTACAACACTTCGTTCAGCGAAAACATACACTCATACGTTAATAACATCAACACCCACGAAGGAGGAACACACCTTTCGGGATTCCGCAGGGCATTGACCAGAACGCTCAAGAGTTATGCCGATAAGTCAGGCATGCTGGCCAAACTGAAATTTGACATCAATGGTGATGACTTCCGCGAAGGTTTAACAGCCATCATTTCGGTAAAAGTTCAGGAACCTCAGTTTGAAGGGCAGACCAAAACCAAGCTGGGCAACAACGAAGTAATGGGAGCTGTTGACACCCTGGTTTCCGAATTGCTTAATTACTACCTTGAAGAACATCCCAAAGAAGCCCGCACCATTGTCAACAAGGTTATTTTGGCCGCCACTGCCCGACATGCAGCCCGCAAAGCCCGCGAACTGGTACAGCGTAAAAATGTTCTCTCAGGCTCAGGATTGCCAGGAAAACTGGCCGACTGCTCCGAAAAAGATCCGGCACTCTGCGAAATATACCTGGTGGAGGGTGATTCGGCCGGTGGAACAGCCAAACAAGGCCGCGACCGCAAATTTCAGGCTATTCTCCCTCTCAGGGGAAAAATCCTGAATGTTGAAAAAGCCATGCAGCATAAGATTTTTGACAATGAGGAAATCAAAAATATGTTTACCGCCCTTGGAGTAACCATTGGCACCGAAGACGACAGCAAGGCACTTAACCTTTCGAAACTGCGTTATCACAAGGTCGTAATCATGACCGATGCCGATGTGGACGGAAGCCACATTGCCACCCTTATTCTCACCTTCTTCTTCAGATATATGAAGGAAATGATTGAAAGCGGATATGTTTACATTGCCACACCCCCGCTTTACCTCATTAAAAAAGGGAACAACGAACGCTACTGCTGGACCGAAGAAGAGCGAATTGCCATCTCGGCCGAACTGGCTGGCGCAGGAAAAGAAAGCAGCGTGCATGTTCAGCGTTACAAAGGTTTGGGAGAAATGAATGCCGAGCAGTTATGGCTCACAACCATGAATCCTGAGTTCCGCACCCTCAGGCAGGTGACCATCGAAAATGGAACCGAAGCCGACCGTATTTTCTCCATGCTGATGGGTGATGAGGTGCCACCCCGCCGCGATTTTATTGAAAAGAACGCTAAATACGCCAGAATTGACGTGTAAAACCGACTTTGATGATGATAGCCGGCAAAAGTTGCCGGCTTTTTTTTTGATGTAAAACACTGATTCCCTGCCCGGGAAATTACGGTTTTCAAATCAAGCTAAAAATCCAAAGCCGCCAACTCAATTTTGGTCTGGATTTTGCGTTTACAAAACACCCCACAAATATAAATTAACAATAAAACAGACAAGATGAAAATTAAAACTTTGCTATTTGCCGCCATGCTGTTGTCAATGGCAAGCCTGAGCCAGGCTCAGAATTACAGTACAGCAGCCGGACTGAGACTGGGTTACTTTAATGGCCTCACCATAAAACACTTTATTTCAGGAACCAATGCACTGGAGGGAATTGCCTCCTTCCGCTGGGGCGGATTTGCCGTTACAGGGCTTTATGAATGGCAAAAACCTGTAAAGGGAGCCGACAACCTCGACTATTTCCTGGGACTGGGAGGCCATATTGGCTTTTGGGACAATAACAAATACTACTGGTACGATGCTGATCGCAATGGCTCCTTTGCTATTATTGGCGTTGACTTTATTGCCGGACTTGAATACACGTTTCCGGGCGTACCTTTCAATGTAGGATTGGACTGGAAACCAGCCTTTAACCTGATTGGCGACACCCACTGGTGGGGCGATGGCGTAGCATTATCAGTAAGATATACTTTCTGATGCCTGGATAATCTTCCCGAAAACAGCAATGCCCGGAATGAATGATTCCGGGCATTGTTGTTTTTATCAGGCAGCATTCATTCATCTGATGCAAATCCAATACAGCTGCTCATTATTTACGCTTTTGCGACAGAAACCAATCATACAATTCAGGGTTGTTGTATGTTTCAGTCCAGCTATCATGGTTAGCCAACGGATAAATGGTAAACCGGGCTTCGTTGCCACAAGCTTTCAAATCCTTTATCATTCTGGCTGTTTCATTGATGAGCACCACATCGTCAGCCGCACCATGAAACGCCCATATGGGCATATTTTTGAGCTCGCAGGCCCTTTCATTATAATTCCGGTTTACCCTACCGCAAACGGGGGCAATGGCGGCAAAATAATCGGGGTGAGCCATAGCCAAATCCCAGGTGGCCCAGCCTCCCATACTCAAACCGGTAACATAAACCCTGGTTTCATCAATACGATACCGCGAAGCAATATGTTTGATAAGAGCAAACAATGTTTCAGTATCCCAGTCAGTCCTGTCGGGACATTGTGGCGAAAGCACCACAAACGGAAATTTCCTGCCTTCATTGATAAGTCTGGGAGGCCCGTGCACTTTAACCTTCTCGAGGTCGGAGCCCCGCTCGCCCGAACCATGCAGAAAAACCAGCAAGGGCCATTGCTTTCCGGGTTCCTCATCAAATCCGTCAGGCAAATAAAGCAGGTATTCTGATGACACCGTTTTGATTACATTCCCCTGGAAAGAGCCTTCGCTTTGAACAAGAGACTGAGCACCTGCCGAACCAGCGCCCAACAATAACAAACACAGCAACAATTTCAGATTTTTCATTCTTGTAAATTTTAAAACCAGACAAAAAAAATACTTAGTACTTTAATCGTAAAACTGCCACGAAACCCCAAAATGAATACCACGATCAGGCATTGGATAACCAGGCACCTGTATGTAATTGTAACCCATCAGGCCACTATTTACATGTTTGGCAATCAAATACATGCGAGCGCGTTTTACCCTTACGTTCACGAAGGCATCCATATAAGGATAATCGCCTGTTTCGGTCTGACGCTGAAGGTAATATGAACGTAAAGCCGGCATATAAGCATCGCCATAAAAGGCCGAATTATACATAACTGACAGGCCGGTTTGTAAATGAAGGGCCCTTTTAAACAACACAACTGTATGGTATACCGACAGCCGGCCAGCGAGCTCAGGCAAATGAATCACATCTTCATCAGAAGCATTCTGCCAAACAGCAAAGGCATTCAAATCAAAGCTTCCCAATTTAAAAGCAGCCTGCCCCCACGCCTGACTTACACTTATGTTACCGTCTGCACGTGCAGGTTTAGCTTCCTCATTCAAATAAACCCATCCGCCCAGGTTATAAAAGTTAAAACCTGCCTTCAGGTTATGCCGCTCATACATGGCTTTTCCACTTACAATGGTTTGCTGGCCAAATGAATTTTCCCATCTGAAATGATTGGAATAATGGAACTGGTAAAGAAAATCGGGTTGCAGTGCATTGACTTCAAGCCCTGCGGAGATATTTCCCCAGGATGTAGAATTGTCATACGCCGGAAAAGTAAGCTTTCCGCTTAAGCCCTTGTCACCATTGAACGGCGCGCCCTGACTCAACCACACATAGCCTTCGGCACGGGCATACCCAAAAGCATTGGCTGCCAGATAGGCATAAGGCGTTAATCTGCTGTATTTTTTCGAAATAGTATCGTTGCGGTAAACACTGAAAGCATGCTCAATGCCGGCTCGCAATACAATAGCCTTGTCAGACCCGCGGGCTTTTCCTATGCCGCCTTCAAAAGCAAAATCGTTCACAAATTCATGATAGTACAATGAATCATAAGTACTTACTGAATCAGCAAAAATATCAGTATAAAAACCGGAAGCAGGATCTCCATCGGTGTATAAGAGCGAATTACGGGTATAGGTAAAGGTATGGCGAAAGAAATTGCTCCTTTGCGGATTGTACAGATGGCGCATTGTATCAGCTACAGCCCTGAATCTCAGGGTATCTTTTTCAATTGTATCGGTTCTCATGGCAAACGGGTTGCGCCCCAGATAATAAAACTGCCTGATAAACACTCCACTTTCTTTCACCTGGTTATCGGCATCGCTCAGGTTAATTCCAATTCGCTGCCTGTCAGTTTCAATGTTATCCGTAAAGAGGCTGTCGTAAGTAATTCCGCCATTTTCGCGCCATTTAAAACGACTGTTGCGATAGTTGGCCAGCACCACATACCTTTCGTTATCACTCACAAACTGCCCCTGAACAGCTACCGAAGCGTTGTCGGACTTTTGCCGGTTATAAATCCCTATCGAGTTAACAATGCGCAAATCAATACCCAGGGTAATACCCCGTGAAATATTCTGGGCATGTGTAACATTAAAAAGCTGCTCTTTGCCTTTACCGAAAGTATAAAAGATTTTGGTATAAGGTGTGCGCAACCGATAATAGGGAATATTCTGGTTGCTCAGCAAATAGAGACCATACACCGATGGCGCAAAGCGGAACCCGCTGCCGGCAGAAGGATTAAATATCAATGATTTGTAAGCCAGGCCTGTATTCCCGTTGACAGCGTTCAGCAAATCGGCCGATTCGGTAGGAATATAAAATTCATTGCCGGTAAGAAGGGTATCGGACAAGCGCACAATTTTCTCGCCCGGAAATCTCTGATGAAGTGTTACGGCATACACCGAAGCTGAATCAGGCGAAAGCACAAAACTGGATGCTTCTTTATTGCCCTGTGCATGAGCCAGCCCGAAAGAAGCCAGTAGAAACAGAAGAAGTAATGTTGAGTTTAACCGCATTTGACAGATGCTGAAGTAATGTGCAAAGATAGGATTTAATAGATTTGACTGCCATGTAATTGAGGAAGAGAAAAAGGGAATAAATCATAATGACAGCCGGAAAACACCTGCAGCGCCATAGAAGAGCAACAAATAAAATATAAAACCGGTCTTGCTTTCCTGATGCACTTATTTAACTTTTGTTTTAATAAGACACCGAAACCGAGACCGGCAATAGGCTGAATGCCCGAAAAAATAAGTAATAACCTGAATATTAAATCTTTACAAACCGACCTTCCAGCAAAGCATCGGCTTTACGCAAACGAATGAAATATATTCCGGGTTGTAAATGACTTACATTAAGTGAATGACCAATGGTACCTGAGAGTTGCAACACTACCTGCCCGGTAGTATTACAAATCACAACCGAATCATAAAAATCAGCAGGCATTCCTTTGAATGAGAGTTCATCCTTAACGGGATTTGGATAGCACATTACGCCTGTTTTTACAGGATTTTCATCAACAGCGGCCGAGCCTGGCTCAAACAACCACAAGAAGGCTTCGGTAAATGCACCACGCCAGAGCGCTTCGTTGTGCTGTCCGCCTTCAATCACTTTATTGAAAATCTCTTCCTGTCTGAATCCTGCTTTTATCAATGAATCGTTCATATGAAGCATATCGGGAACAACACCTTCGCCTTCGTCAGTTCCACAAAGCTGATACAGTCGCATATCATATTGTTTGCCGGCTGTTTGGGTAAAAGCCCACACGCTATCGCTAAACCAGTAGGATGGCGAAAAAATTCCGGCTTTGCTAAACACTTGCTGATAACTAAGCGCCCCAAAATGAGATATCAGGCCACCGAGTGAGCTACCCATAATGGCAGTATTATCACGGTCAGGCAAGGTGCGGTAATTGGCATCTATATATGGTTTAAGCGTTTCAACAATAAACTGCATATATTTCTCACCTTCTCCTCCGCCGTAATCAGCATTTACCCAGGGAGTATACTCTTCAATACGTGAAAGGCCTCCATTATCAATACCAACAACAATGGGCACTTTGTGACCCTGCGCTGCCAACGCGTTGAGCGCTTCGTCCACTTCCCACTCACCGGCAAAAGAGGTCATGGCATCAAACAAATTCTGCCCATCATGCATATACATTACCGGATAGTTTATCCCTGAAGTTTCATAATCGGGCGGAAAGTAAAGCCAGATACGGCGATTGCGGTTAAATTGAGGCATCGCAAAATTCTCATCCATCACCTCCACATTTTCAGCCGCTGTTGATACCGCACCTCCGGTATGATCAGCCCAGTTTTGAATGGTAACACGAACTGTATCAACACTTCCGAAAGTAAAAGTGCGGTTTATAATTTCTTGTCCATTTTCACCTTTCTCAACAGTTTCCCATGAACCACGTGTAAACTTGTATTCAACAACCGTTCCGGCAGGTTGTGCAGCCAGTGTAATAGCCAGCTTGCCTTGACTGTTGCGCGAAAGAACATATGCAGGATTTCCGGGATTCCATTCGTTAATACTGCCTGCCAGGTAAACAAATTCACCATGAGGCGTATAGGTTGGAAAACTCTCCACAATAACAGTAACCTGAGCCATTGACGACAGGCCCAGCAATGCAACCATTGCTAAAACAGAAAAAATAGATTTACGAAAGTTCATCATTGATATGTAATTTTTGACGTGCAATGTTAGGGATTTTTGCTGAAACCATTGTGATGATTGGCATATAAAAAACATTACACACAAAAACCAATCCCCGAAGGAAGTCAAATCGGCCGCCATTCTGATGGATGACAGATGCCGTTTGAAGGCATTTAAATAGCTGCAAAACAAGGGAACTATCCCTCGCAGCTCAAATAAAAAACTCCGGGAAACACACGATTTTCCGGAGTTGTAACAACGTCAGGCCCCCAAAAACAGCCCGATGATCAAGCTTTTTCTATCAGGAAAACTTACCATTATTGTAAGTATTGTACACTTTCTTGCCGGCATAAGCAGCGCCCAACCCAATGAGGATTGCAACACCACTGCCCACAGGAGCAGTTCCACCTTCATCGCCGGGCGCCTGATTGCCTGTAGCGCCATGTCCGCCATCGGGCGGAGCCGGAGGAACGCTCTGACCATAAATTGAACAATGCAACATCATCAACATCATCAATACAAGAAGCAGTTTTACCTTTTGAACTATATTTTTCATATCCTCAATTTTTTAATTTCATAAAATAATTAAACCCGATTACCTGACAACCACTTTGTGGCTTGAAAGCTGTGAACCGGTATTTACGGCAACAATATAAATTCCACTATGCAGCGAACCAGTGTTTATAGAAGTAAGCGTTTCGGCGGCAGCCTTCCCCTGAAGCACAAGCTGACCGGTAAGACTATAAACCTTGACCTGTGCCGGGCTTTTTTGCTGCAAAGCAATACAAATTTGCCCGTGAGCGGAGTATACAAAAGGCAAAGCTGCTGCACCAGGTTCATCAACACCTACACTACTGAATTTCAACACAAAACGATTGGCATCATCAGCCGGAGTAGCATAAAATGTATATGCCTGCTGTGCAGTCAGATTCAACTGACTTCCGGCAATTTTATCTTCCAGAAAAACAGTCTGATTTTGCCAATCACCTGTTAAAGCCTGAACAGCAATCTGATAATTACCTTCCTCAGGAATGTATAAACCAATCGGGAAGTTAAGCTCACCGCCTGTTGAAGGCACGGTATTTACCGAAGTCTGTACCCTGTCGGCAGTATATGCGTACACTTGCGGTATGGCCGGATTGTAAGAAAACATTTTCACGGCATCAAATCTATCACGTTCAAATTCACTTTCATCGGAGAGCCTGATAACTGCTTCATCATAATTAGCCTCTCTGCTAAGCCTTACAACCATCTGACTTGCAAAACCGGTATTTTTATAGAAAGAACCTCCATGTGCCCGCATGGCATTGGTAAAAGTAAACGGCTGATTATTCTGATCCTGTTTGGCCAGCACAAAAAATCCCTGACTGCAACCGATATAGGCATTTTCAAGGGCACCATCAATGGCTTCATAACCTTCGCCTCCTGCCTTGCCGGGATTATAAGCGTAAGCAAAATTATCCTGAAATTGCCCACGGTTAGCCAGGTGCCAGTCAATGCCTGACGGATAAGGATTTCCCATCAGGTTGGCGCCCTTGTAGTTACCTGTAGCACTATATTTCAGATTAAAAGTTATATTGCCGTTGTTAAGCCCTCCTGTAAAACTCTTGGTATCGGGCAAGGCATAAGCCACCAGATATCCGCTGCCCGGAATAAAAGCAGTAAGGTTATTAGCCGTAACTTTCTGATTGAGCCACATTTCAGAAGGTTCATCCCAGGCGTAAAAGTCATAGCTTGTTCCTGTGGGTATAAAGTTGTCCGCAATCGCCTGATTGGCAACCGGAGAAGCCAGTAAATGCCAGTTATTGGTTGTGCCGGGAATAACACAATGAGCCGTAGCCTGCACATTATTGACAGCATGTATGAATGAAGCACCACTTTCTAAAACCAAACCTGCAGATCCTGCGTTATTGGTAAGGGAACCGTTGATATTTGCCCGACATGAGGAACCGACTGTCAATGACATACCACTAGGAATAACCAGTGTTGTTCCCTCAGCCGTTACCAACTCAGAGGCCACTACAGTATTCAGGCCAAGCGTTTTACTGCCTGAACCGGAAAGTATCAGGCTGTGATACTGACCAATGCTTGTTGCGGTGGCTCCACCTGTTAACACGGCCAGGGTTTGGTTACCCGCTTTCGAATATTCCACTTCGCCGTTAAACCAAACTTCATTCATGGCAATGTTGGGAGATGTCCCTGCCAGAATCAATTTACCGTTAACAATCAATGCACCGCCATAACTAGAAGAAGTCCTTCTAAAAACAGCATTAGAGCTACCCGAAACCAATGATTCTATGATTGCCCCAATGCTGATGGTTACATCGCCTGTTCCAGTAGTGCCATTATCCACACTGATACTGTTTTCACCAACATATAGTTTACCCGAACTTATCAGCCAGGATGAAGCCTTAAGGCTGGTTTCCATGGTAGCAGTTTGCCCGCTGTTAAATGCTATTTCAATGGCAAAAGTTGTCGTTGACGCAGTATTGGTAGCCGCCCATTCACCAGAAACAAGAATGCTTCTGCTATTGCCAATAAATTTAATCCGGCCTCCACTGCCTTCGGTAATAACTATAGGCTTACTGGGAATAGATGAACTTATGGAAATTTCAAATTGTGCAGTTGAATTAACATCCGTGTTGACATTACTAAAATAACAACTAAGCTTACCACTTATTTCCAATGTATTGGATGCCAGAGCGACCTGCGCATCATCGCCGGTTGTAGCTGAGGTTGTCCCTGTGCTGATAAAAAGGCTTTTGCAACTTCCGTTAGCTGTAAGCGTGGCAACATGCCCCGACTGGACATAAACATCATTATCAGGCCCGGGAACCACTGTTGCAGCTACCCACTTATCCCCATCCCAAACCTGCCAGTTGTCAATAACATTCCAGTTAACGGCAGCAGCTGCCGTACGATAATCGCCCGAAGTATTACCTCTGGCAAATACAGAAACAAATAAAGTCATGGCCATTGCCAGAAATACCGGCAGGCCCTTCCATTGCATTTTGAATTTCATAAATTTAAATTTAATATGAACTGATATCATCATTGAGTATAATCTTTGGTAACAAGTAAAAATCAACGAATGCCGCAACACGGGTTGCAACGAGCTATCCTATTCGATTCATTCAAATTGCCTTATAGTGCGGGAAGAGAATATAGCTGTGTAATTTTCTGTTATTCAATTATATTTGTATGCCAATTCATTATCAATTGCATCAAATAATAAAATATTTACATTTAATTAAGCATAAAATTACACGATTTCAATCAAGGCAACATTCAATACAATGTCAAAGATAATAACTTCCATTTAACCAATCAACATCTATAATATTTTTTTTATGTTAAATTATCCTGCAAAAATCAGCTTTATACTGCATCATATCATTTTCACATTTAGCATAAGACATTGTAAAGGCCTAATTTTGCACTCAAAATAACTAATTAATGAAAAAGCCTGTTTCAATTTTATCAGAGTTACGCACTTATCTCATCATTACCTTTGGACTATTCATGATGGCATTGGGCTGGACCGGGTTTCTTATACCCAACCAGATACTCGGCGGAGGGGTAAGCGGCATTTCCACACTTATTTACTGGTCAACCGGGCTGCCGGTAGGTGTATCGGTTTTGGTTATCAACGCCATTTTGCTGTTGATGGCGGTCAGGGTGCTGGGCGTTGGATTCGGCATTAAAACCGTATATTCAGTGGTTGTTCTTTCAGGGCTATTTACGCTGCTGCAGCATTACATCAAAGACCCTTTTGTCACCGATAAATTCCTGGCCGCCATCGTTGGCTCATCCATGAGCGGAGCTGCCATGGGCATCATCTTTACACAGGGAGGCAGTACAGGCGGAACAGATATTGTTGCGCTGATGATAAACAAATATCACAATCTGAGTCCCGGAAAAATCATTCTTTACATAGATGTATTTATCATCTCCAGCTCACTGCTTATTTTCAGAAGCATAGAAACACTTGTTTACGGATTTGTGGTGATGGCTGTCGCCAGCTATGTTATTGACCTTATTATCACGGGTTCCAAACAATCGGTACAGATTTTTGTCTTTACCAGACATCCGCAGGTTATTGCCGACCGCATTGGCAAAGAAATGGGACGGGGAGTAACTTTTATCAAAGGCACAGGCTGGTACACCAAAACCGAAAATGACATATTGATGGTAATTGTACGAAAAATGGACTCAACGCAGGTGCTGAATATAGTAAAACAGGAAGATCCCACCGCGTTTCTTTCCCTCAATACAGTCATGGGCGTTTATGGAAAAGGGTTCGATACCATAAAATAACCAACCACTATCTGTTTAAATTAAAACAGGCATGCCACTGAAAATTAAATAAAAAAAAGACAGCACCCCAAAGGAAAAGGGTCCTCAGAACTAAAAGCCAAAAATTCCAAAACGCAGGCTTTTGCGAGGCTTGGCATTTAGCTGAGTTTCGCCAGAGAGCTTGGCCGATTGTATAATTTCGAAATACTTGCAATTCAACACCTTATCGGGCACAGATAAAACACTGACCACTTCACAAAAGGGAGTTCCCTGACGCAGGATATGGATGTATTTTTGCAGGATATGCTGATTGGCTTCGGCGTGTATCACCACCCCTGTTTGATGAGACAAATAGGCAATAGTTCCCCTGACACCCATCTCCTTCCCCTTTCTGAGAGCATAGAAACGAAACCCGGCATGCCGGGCTCCCACACTGATGACAATTTTTACAGCTTTTCTCATTTTGTTTCCTTTCTGCAGTCCAACCGCTTCGACAATGTTCCCCTTTCAGAAAAACCGATAAGTAAAGCCAGCTTCCCCTAACCAAGCCAGGCTATTGACATGAAATGTTATATGCAGCTATAAATGAAACCTTAAAAACAAGGCCAATTATCCGGAGTCATTTTTTATCCTCTGCAGGGGGTGTGAAATGGCGCGGATAAATATCCACGGGTCAGAGAGTAGGATAAGGACATGAAAAGAATAAACTTTGCCGGACAAGAACACAAAGATAGCAATTGAATAGCACAAAATCAATGGGTTAAAATACTGATTTTACAACAGTTTCAGCCAAACTGCACTTGCAAAGCAATAAACCAGCGATAAACGGGCAAAAAAACCATGAATCATTCAGGAGCAAACCCGATAAAAACAAGAGTTATGATTCTTAACCGATAGCCATCCATACATAGCTAACAGGGCAAATGAGCCTACATAATCAAATCAACCACTGAACTTACCGGCGCCTCGCAGGTATTGTTGCGACATTTAAAAATAAGATTCTGGCCTGATTTAAATCTGCCGCTGAAAACAGGCAGTGCTGATTGATTGTCAGCAGCAGCAATGATCACACCGGGATAATAGCGCCGGTTAATAAGCAGGGCATTTTTCAAAGCATCGGGCCCGCTGATAACCAATGAGGTATTTCCGGAAGCAAGAACCGCGGCCTGAGAAGCCCAACAGGCGTAAGCCGAAGGTTGCTGAAGCATGCGTTCCTGCATATTCACCATCATACGGACAGCCTTATCATGAAACGCCTGATTATCAAAATAATGAGCCAGAGCCAGTAAAACACCCGCCATCACAGCATTAGCCGAAGGTTCTACACCGTCAGTAGTTTCCATCATTCTTACAACAGGCGCTTCAGCATTGTTCAAACCTTCACCTGAAAACCAGTAAAGCGGAAGGCTGTTATCAGAGAACAACGCCTCGGCCTGCTCTACCAGTTGCCCTGCCCTGAAAAGCCATTTTTCATCAAAGGTAATCTGATACAAGGCAATAAAAGCATCAGCTGTAAAAGCATAATCATCAAGAAAACCATCGATAGCCGGACTTCCATGGTTATACGAGCGGAACAGCTTTTGCCCGTTAAGTGCAAGCTTTTCAAAAATAAATTCACCGGCTTTTACAGCTGCTTCCTGCCATATTGGATTGGCGCCGGCTTTCACAGCATCAACCAAACCCTTTACCATCATTGCATTCCACGAAGTCAGTATTTTGGTATCGGTAGCAGGGCGTTGACGTTGGTTACGCACTTTGAGCAAAGCAGATGACGACATAAGCACCAGTTGCCGGAGCTCTTCTTCTGAGAGGTGCTGCCTTGAAGCGAAAACAGCATCAGACAAAGGCCTGAGTGGTATACTCATCCCGTTCTCCCATTTACCTTCATTATCAATTCCCCAGTAATCAGCAATGAGCCCGGCATATTCAGGCAACACTTCTTCCATCTGCTTCCGGTTCCACAGATAAAACAAACCTTCCACGCCTTCACTATCGGCATCAACAGATGCATAAAACGCGCCCTGTTCAGCAGTAAGCTCGCGCAGAACAAAGTGAATGATACGTCCTGCAATATCCAGAAAAGACTTATCACCGGTAGCTTTGTAAGCATTGGCATACAGGCTGGTTAACTGTGCATTGTCATAGAGCATTTTTTCAAAATGAGGCACTTTCCATAAGGCATCGGTGCTATATCGGGCAAAGCCGCCTCCAATCTGATCAAAAATACCCCCCATAGCCATACGCAAAAGTGTGGTTTTTACCTGATGAATCGCTTCAGGTAAATGGCTGAGCCTGTGATAGTGCAATACAAACTGCCACACAACAGGCATGGGAAATTTGGGTGCACCAACCATTCCTCCCGTCTCAGTATCAAAACTAACAGAGAGCCTGTCATAAACTGATTTTAACAAGTCAGGTGAAAAAGGGCTTGTTTCCTGCGGCATTTCAACCAGACCTGCACCTGCAATTCCACGACAGAGGCGCTGAGCCTGACTCTCCAAATCAGCAAAACTATTTTGAAAAAAGCCATGAATTTGCTCAAGTAAATCAGACCATTGCTGAGGCCTGAAATATGTTCCGCCCCAAAATGGCCGTCCATCGGGAAGCGCAAAACAATTCAGCGGCCAGCCCCCGTTCCCATGCAACAGTTGCACTGCCGCCATGTACATCTGATCCACATCAGGACGTTCTTCACGGTCAACCTTAACACACACAAAATACCGGTTCATCAAATCAGCAATGGAGGGATTGCTGAAACTCTCATGTTCCATTACATGACACCAGTGACAAGCAGAATAGCCAATACTGATGAGCAAAGGCTTATTACCGGAGCGGGCAACCGCAAATGCTTCCTCGCCATAAGGAAACCAGTCAACCGGATTGTTGGCATGCTGAAGCAAATAAGGGCTTGATTCATTTATAAGTCGGTTAGGCATAGCTATCTGAAAAAGTTACGTTATCATAAACTGAAATACATCGGGAACAGGAACCAAAAGCTGACATTGCGCATGAATATTACCTATCAGCCTTTTCGTCCTCACCTACACTTCATGCTTGAAGTTGAAAACAAGTAAACAACACAAAAGGCTTTGTGTTTAAACAAAACAACAAGACTGGTTACAAAATTTAAAATCAGGCAATTACACTTTATCCAACCAATTACTCAGCATTTGGGCACCCCCAGGAGTCATAACCGATTCAGGATGAAACTGTACACCACAAATATCAAATTCGCGATGACGCAGGGCCATGATAACTCCCCGTCTATCGAAAGCAGTGGGCTGCAGACAGGCAGGCAGTGAGTTTGCATCAACAGCCCAGCTATGATAAAGACCTGCCTTAAAACCATGCTCCAAACCCTGAAACAAAACATCAATTGGTTCAGCAGGTTTAACATCAACAGCTTCGCCGTGCAGAATATCGCCCGGCTGATATAAGAAACCTCCAAAAGCCTCAGCAATAGCCTGCATACCAAGACAAACCCCGAGTATCCTTTTTTTGCCGGCATAATGCTTTATCAGCTTACTGGTTATGCCTGCTTCGGCAGGTAAACCCGGACCGGGCGAAATTACAAAAGCATCATATTCAGCGGCTTCATCCACCCCAATCCTGTCGTTCTGAATAACTGTCAAATGCTGGCTTCCGGCTTCATACAGCAATTGCCTGAGGTTGAAGGTAAACGAATCATAATTATCAAGAAGCAGTATTTTCATACAAAACAGGTTGATGAACCGATCAAGAATTGGGTTAAACGGCAATGTCAGATTCCGGACGTCGAAAAAAGAGCATACCGGCATGATGTAACGGGCTGCAAAGATAGCGTTCCTGTTTTTTGTAATTTCGCAGTTCAGTAAAAAACAGAAAAATGCAGTCAGCTTCTTCGGTATATGAAACAATGAACCACTACGGCGCCAAAGGAACTCCATTTCTGTTTATCATTGATTTTGACGAAATTTCCCCGATATTGCTTCCACTTTCGGAAGCCGGGAAAGCGGGCATTTTTTACAATATCAGAGGGATAAGCAACTCAACAAAAGAGATTAAAAGGCCTTTGCCCCCTGTTGAGTTTGAAAAATATCCGGTAAACTTCAGCACTTACTTAAAAGCTTTTAACCAGGCAATGGCCGGATTACAGTTCGGAAACTCTTACCTGCTTAACCTTACTTTTCAAACCCCCATCCGCATCAACCGCGGCCTCACCGACATTTATCATGAGAGCCATGCACCTTATAAACTTCTTTTCAGAGATGAATTTACCGTATTCTCACCTGAAAGTTTTGTACGCATGGAGGGAAACACCATCAGCAGTTTTCCGATGAAGGGCACAATAGATGCTTCGTTACCCGAGGCAGCCCGCCAATTGCTGTCAGATGCCAAAGAAATGGCAGAACACCACACAATTGTAGACCTGATTCGCAACGATTTGAGCATGATATCCCGGGAAGTAAGAGTCAGGCGTTTCAGATACCTGGAAGAAATACAAACCAACCAAAAACGACTTTTACAGGCAAGTTCTGAAATTTACGGGAAATTACCGCACAACTGGCAATCTGATATTGGCAGCCTCATGCAAGCCCTGCTGCCCGCTGGTTCCATTTCAGGAGCCCCCAAAAAGAAAACCGTTGAAATAATACATCAGGCCGAGACCGGCCATCGCGGATATTACACAGGAGTATTCGGTATATTTGACGGCAGCTGCCTCGATTCAGGCGTCATGATTCGCTATATTGAACAGCAAAATGGGCAAATTTACTTTCGCAGCGGCGGAGGTATTACCATAAACAGCAAAGCCGAAAGTGAATATCAGGAAATGATTGACAAAGTATATGTCCCTTTTGTTTGAAACAATTAGCATTCGCAACGGAGTTGCTGAAAATCTTGACTGGCATCAGCAAAGACTGGAAGCCTCATGGCAAAAACTAAGCGGGAAAAGAAGCTGCATTCTCCTGGCCAACGAGCTTTCCATCCCTGCCCATGCCATGACAGGACATTTCCGATGCAGGGTTGACTACAGTGAAAAAATCACGAAAACAGAGTTCAGCCCTTACCGGGTAAAGGAAATTAATCACCTGAAGCTGATTGATGACAATCAGATAGATTATTCGCTCAAATTCTCTGACAGAACCCGGTTAAATCATCTGTTCTCACTACGCCAAGGAGCCGACGACATTCTCATTGTCAAACATGGCAAAATTACCGAAACATCCTTTGCCAACATAATTTTCTGGGACGGAAAAGCATGGTTTACCCCGTCAACACCCTTGCTTGCCGGCACCTGCAGGGCACGAATGCTTGATCAGGGGTTGATCTCTGAAGCCGATATATCACCTGCCGATTTATCTCAGTTCACAGCCTTCAAACTAATCAATGCCCTTCGGTGTGCAGACGAAATCGCTGCAAGCAAAACAGAAAATATCAGCAAATAAAAAGCATTTATCAGGCCCTGGCCTCTTTACACCTTCACCCCTATTGCACGCACCCAAAAAAACACATACAATTTTTTACATAATATCACTTTGGATATAAATTAATTATTCCATTTTATTTTAATTTAAATTCAAAACACATCCGACAATTTAATACTTTTACCAGCCATAACAACATCTGGCAATATGCCAAAACCAATAATCATCATGACTAAAAACCATGAAAGCACAGTTTGCAGAAGGAATATAGCCAGTAAACAAACAACCTAAAGATTTAAACTACAACCATTGCATTCATATTATTTCGAATAACTTCAGATTAGCCTTACAAAATAAACTATCATTATAAAAATTATGGCAATAAAAGCAGTAGAGATTCAGCTATGAGGGCATCTGCACAGAACCGGTTTCAGGTTTTTTACAATGCAAAAAGCATCAGAAGTCAAGGTAAGAGGATTTGTAAAATACAATTCCGATCACAGCATCATGATACATGCTGAAGGAGAAGAGCCCAATTTGAACACTTTTTTAGAATGGTGCAGAAAAGGACTTCCCTCATGCAAAGTAACATCTATGAGCATATCAGAAGCATCAACCGGGAATTACCAAAAGTTTGACATCCTGGAAAATTAACCTGAGTGCCAGTACAATTGAAATGCCCATCCTGAATCAGCATAGATTGCCGGCTCAGGCAACTGTGATTTGCTCCGTTATCAGCAAAACCCGCACCTCTCTATTTAAAATATTTATCAAAATGCGCCATTATTTTATAAAAAGATGACATTACGGGAACAATTGCCCCCGAACGATGTTTAATATTTAAATGCAAATGTTAAACAAATAAAAAAAACTCAACCCGGCTTTTCCAAACAGAATAAAGTTTAACTTTGATCAAGAATATCAGTTATATGATTTATATTACCCGAAAGGAACACTTTAATGCAGCTCACCGGCTGTACAGGTCAGACTTCAGCGACGAAAAGAACCTTGAAGTATTTGGCAAATGCTCAAACCCAAACTGGCACGGTCATAACTATGAATTGTTTGTTACTGTTAAGGGAAACGTTGACCCTGAAACCGGCTTCTTAATCAATTTAAAGGAATTGAGCAGAATAATCAACGAGTTGGTTGTCAATAAGCTTGACCATAAAAATGTAAATCTGGAAGTTGACTTTATGGCAGGCAAACTGGCCTCATCAGAAAATCTGGCCATTGCCATCTGGGAACAGCTGGAAGCGCCGGTTGCAGCTGCAGGAGCCTTGCTTCATTGCGTAAAGCTCTTCGAAACTGAACGAAACTTTGTGGAGTACTACGGAAACTAACAAAAGAACAACGACATGAGTAGTGAAATTGTAAAAGACATGATCATCGAAAACATGATGGATGATTATCAGATAAAAGACGGATACCAAAAGCGGGATTTATATAATGTGAAAACCATTAAAAAACTGGCGACACATTATCATGAAATTCTGAAGCTTATTGGCGAAGATCCTAACCGTGAAGGCTTGGAAAAAACACCTGAGCGTGTGGCCAAAGCCATGCAGTTTCTTACACACGGTTATGATTTAAAACCGGAAGAAATACTAAAATCGGCCATGTTTAAAGAAGACTACCGTCAAATGGTATTGGTGAAAGACATTGAAGTATACTCGATGTGCGAGCACCACATGATACCTTTTTTTGGAAGAGCCCATGTAGCTTATATTCCGAATGGCCATATTGTGGGACTGAGCAAGATTCCACGGGTTGTTGACGCCTTTGCACGAAGGCTTCAGGTACAGGAACGGCTGACAACCCAGATTAAAGAATGCATTCAGAACACCTTAAAACCTCTTGGTGTAGCAGTGGTTATTGAAGCACAGCACATGTGCATGAGCATGCGTGGCATTCAAAAGCAAAATTCGGTAACCACTACCTCTGATTTTACAGGGGCGTTTCTGGTTGACAAAACCCGGGCTGAGTTCATTCACCTGATTGGCTCAAAGCTTCACTGAAAACAGCCATGAGCTTTAAAAACAGCAGGATGTCGCTTCACATTCTGCTGTTTTTTATTTAAAATGAAACTGCTATTTTTGAGGTGCAATTGAAAGCAAACCACTTACTCAAAACAACAGCTCATGGAAATAAAAAATCTGGCAAATTTACCCACAGACATCATTTACGGCGCATTCAGCAAGGCATTTTTCGACTACAGCGCCATCTCACTCAACTTTGCATCATTCACTCAACTGATTGAGCGCAGAGGGTTCTGTCCTGAATTATCCTTTGGGGCATTTGCCGACGGAGAATTGGTAAGCTTTACCCTGAACGGAACCGGACTTTACCAGGGCGTAAAAACAGCCTACGACACCGGAACCGGCACTGTTCCTGACTTCAGAGGGCAAGGTCTTGCCCGCCGCATTTTCCTGGAATCAAAACCTGCCCTGAAAGCAGCAGGCATCAACCAATATCTGCTTGAGGTATTACAAGATAATTTCAAGGCGGTTCCCTTATACCGCAGCATGGGCTTTGAAACCATCAGAGAATTCCAATATTTCAGCACAAAAGCCGATTCGGTAAAACCCAATCCAGGCCCCAAAGCTCAATCTTTTATACTCAAAAGCAGCTTAATACCCGACCCTGACACATTGACTCCTTTCCATGACTTTCACCCTTCATGGCAAAACAGTTTTGAATCAATCAGCAGAAGACCGCAGGATTTCAGGTTCATCGGAGCATACCATCACGAACAGCTTGCAGGCTATGGAATATCAGACCCTTCAACCGGCGACATTACACAACTTGCCGTTGACAAAAACTTTCGCCGCCAGGGCATTGCAACCGCCATTCTGAAAGAGCTTCTGCTGATCAACAACTTTGAAACCATAAAAATTATCAACACTGTAAAAGATTGCACATCCATCAACGGATTTCTGCAACACCTGGGACTCAGTCCGGCCGGAAGCCAGTTTGAAATGATTTGTAAACTCTGAATATCAGAATACCCCCTTTTAACAACACACCATTTAACTGATTAAGCACCAATCAACTAAAGCCCATAATGAACAAGGCAGCCATCATTCAGCAAACTTCCGATTTTGTACAACAAACGCTTCATGGAGCCGAGGGCGGTCATGACTGGTGGCATATTTACAGGGTATGGAAAACAGCCCGGCAAATCGCTGCTTCAGAAAACGTCGACACATTGACTGTTGAACTTGGCGCACTCTTGCATGATATTGCTGATTCAAAATTTCACAATGGCGATGAAACTATAGGACCGCGCATGGCCGGAAACTTCCTGACCTCCATAGGCATTCCGGCCGAAACGATTATTCACGTACAAAAAATGATTGAAAACATTTCATTTAAGGGAGGTAAAGAGCAACAACATTTTAAATCGGCCGAACTTGACGTAGTGCAGGACGCCGACCGCCTTGATGCGCTGGGAGCCATTGGCATTGCCCGCACATTCAACTATGGTGGCCATAAAAACCGGGAGATTTATAACCCTGAAATAAAACCCGACATGAACATGAGTAAGGAAGCATACAAAAACAGTACAGCTCCTTCCATTAATCATTTTTACGAAAAGCTGTTGCTGCTAAAAGACCTGATGAACACAGAAACAGGCAAAAAGATGGCGCAACAAAGGCATGATTTTATGATACTTTACCTCGACACTTTTTACAAAGAATGGGAAGGTCAGCAATAACTTCCGTCATCATATATTAAGCTGCATCACACTAATTATCCATCCGGATTCAGGCTGAAATAAAAAACAAACCACCTGTTAAACTTCAGGACTGGTTTTGTAGCTATTTGCAACACAATTTATTATATTTGTTATAACACAAATATTTTCTTATATATCGCATGGAAAAAATGCCATTTTCGAAAGATATACTTCAAATCAACGACATTGAAGCAACCATCAGCCACTTGTGTGCATTGATGAGAGAGGAAATATATTACAACAATAAGCGAAGAGGCGCTGTATTGGGGCTTAGCGGAGGCATTGACTCATCGGTAACACTGGCATTGGCCGTAAGAGCCATTAGTCCGGAACATGTTTTGGGCATTATGATGCCCGAAAAAGACTCGAATCCTGAAAGCTGCATTCTTGCCGAAAAACTTGCCGGGCAATTGGGCGTTGAAACCGCAACCGAAGAAATAACGGCCGCACTGGAAGGCTTTCACTGCTACCAGAGACGAGATGAGGCCATAAAAAAAATATTTCCTGAGTTTAATCCGGCAACCGATAAATCCAAAATTGGCATCAACCAATCAGGGCTTAATCAAAACCTGCCCCCTGTTTTTTCCCTTACTGTAATAAAAAAATCAGGGGAACAGCAGCATAAAATCATTCCGCTTAATGAATACCTTCAGATTGTAGCCGCATCAAATTTCAAGCAGCGGAGCAGAATGGCGATGTTGTATTACTACGCCGAAAAAATGCACTACAGCGTGCTGGGGACAGCCAATAAACATGAAATTGCACAGGGCTTTTTTGTAAAATATGGCGATGGCGCTGCTGACATGTATCCACTGGCGGCTCTTTATAAAACGCAGGTATACCAACTTGCCCGCCAGCTTGGAATTCCCCGGGAAATTATCGACCGCACTCCCACCACCGACACTTACAGCGCCGAACAAACGCAGGAAGAATTTTTTTACCAGCTTCCTTTTGAAGAAATGGATTTACTGTGGTATGGTTTTGAAAACGACTATTCACCAACAGAAGTAGGATTAATTCTTGAAAAAACGCCTGAAGAAGTCGCATCGGTTTACAAAAACTTTGCCCGAAAGAAACGAACAACCGGATACCTGAGGGCTTACCCGGCCTATTTCTCATAAAAATAACACACCAATGAATGCCTTTGATTATTTTTTCGAATTATCGGGGAATTCAAACCATGATGCAGTGGTTGGCAAAGAGCGTGTTTCATACAAAACATTAAGATACAACGCATTAACAACCGCCCTGCAACTAAACCACATGCATGGAGAAAACAACTATATTCTCCTCATAAGCGACAACTCCGTTTTTTTCATCACCATCTACCTGGCTATTCTAAAATCAGGCAACATTTGCGTTCCACTAAACCCGGCCATTGAACCTGAAAATTTCAGGAAAGTTCAAATCAAAACAGGCGCTTCCATAGCCTTTGTCAGCCAACGATATGCATCAAAATTCTCAGGTTTGGACCTGATTATTTACAACAACCCAATACCCGAAATAAGATCGGAAAGGCAAAAACATAAAACCAGCGATGACACAAAACATATTTTTGACGAAAACCGCACAGCAGAAATAATCTTTACATCCGGCTCAACGGGCGAACAAAAGGGAGTAATCATCACACATAAAAACATTATAGCCAACACTCACTCCATACTCGAATACCTCAAACTTGACAAAACCGACACAATAGAAGTGGTCATGCCATTTTTTTATTGCTACGGACTTTCGTTGATGCACACTCATTTGCGGGTTGGAGGCTCGATGCACCTGAACAACCATTTTATTTTCCTGGGAGGTGTAATTGATGATTTAAACAAATACAATTGCACAGGTTTTGCAGGCGTGCCCAGCCATTTTCAGATACTTTTGCGCAAAACAAAAGAATTTAAGAAAACTGCATTTCCTTCGCTCAGATATGTAACCCAGGCTGGCGGGAAACTGCATACAGCTTTTATTAAGGAGTTTACAACAGCCTTTCCTGATATTAATTTCTACGTAATGTATGGCCAGACTGAAGCTACGGCAAGGTTATCATATCTTCCGCCAGGTGAAATTCAACGTAAATCAGGCTCCATAGGGCGTGGCATTCCGGGAGTAGAGCTCAAAGTGGTGAACGAAAACGGCATAGCAGTAACCCCCGGTGAAACAGGAGAGATAATGGCCAAAGGCGACAATATCATGATTGGCTACTTAAATGACAATGAAGCAACTAAAGCCACCTTAAGAGACGGATGGCTGCATACCGGCGACCTGGCCACTGTCGACGAGGATGGGTATATCTATTTACAATCAAGAACCCGCGAAATTATCAAAGTCAGAGGCATCAGGGTTAGCCCCAAAGAAATAGAAGCCGTCATTGTAAACTACCCTGGCGTGATAGATTGCACCGTGTATGCCGACAGCAGCGAAACCGAAGGGGAATCCATCTCGGCCATTGTTTATGTAAACGACTCCGAAATAAACCAGTTCAGTGCAGACAAAATCAGGCAACATTGCGCCCAAAGCCTCGCATCATATAAAGTGCCGCAAAAAATCACCTTTACAGCACAACTCATGTTTAATTCATCCGGCAAAAAATCGAAATACTGAAAACACGGCCCAGCTTACTGCAAAACACAATTGCTCCACACTTCAATAGTAAGTGAATCCATCACGGCTTTTTTAGGATGGAAATAGTCGAAAAAATTCAACCGTGAATTTTTCAGCGGGGATTCACTATCAAGATCAATGGTATGGCCCAACGCCTTGATGTCGCTTTTAAACTGCGCTCTTTCCTCGTCGAGTCCAACTTTTTCCAGATAATTATCCACCTCAACGTACACGGGAAGTATAATAAAATTAAGCTCTATTCCCTGTTTATCACAGTATTGACTTACTTTCCGAAATTCTTCAACAAAATTATCAGGATAGGAATAAGAATCAAAAAAGAGATGAAGTCTGGAGCGGGACAACTCCTCCATTTTATTTTCAGGCAGAAACTCGTATGATTTCGAAATCAACTGAGGATTGCGTGTAACAGCCCAGGCAACATTATAAAATGCATCCACATAAATTTCTTTTGTCGTAAAATAAAGGTAAGGGTATTTCATGAATTTGTCGGCCGCACAGAATAAATTATAGGAACGCTGTGTGTTAAAATTCATAAAAGATACCTGAAACCACGCTTTTTTCAAATCAGTTTGCGCAGCCGCAAACCAGAACAGATCAAACATGGTATTGTAACTCGCCCCGGGAACACACAAATTGCTGTAAGTTTCGCCAGTAATATCAGCGATTAAATCAGTCCGGATATCTTTTCCCTGTGAATCGCCAATAATAATACAGGGCAGAGGCTGCCGTTTGTAGCAGATCATTTTCCATAGCAAATTTCCTCTCGGGCTGCTTTCATCGCAACGTTGAATTACCTTGTACTTATCGCTATCATTCACCACATGAAAGGCGTTTACAAAATTATATGGGTCGATAAGCAAAACAAGCAATGGAAAAACCATAACCGGCAATCCGAACAGCACGATTTTCAGCAAATAGTTTTTCATCATTTCAACTTAGAGCTTAAAATTTCAGATAAATAAATGTATCGCCGGCCGAACTATAAAAGAAAATAAAAGCTAACATGATATAATAGCCAGCCCATCTTACCAAACGGGGCATCCGTTGAAAAAGCCAGCCGGTGTCTGCCCCGTTTTCCTGATACAATTCAAACACAAACAGGATTAAATAAAAACACACCGCCATATAAACCCGCGCAGGCAGCTCTATCAATACCGTGCTTAATTGAGAAAGGTCAGGCAAGACAAACAAGTGACTGATAAAATACCATGCATCACTCATATTGCGGGCGTTAAAGAACACCAATGTAAAGCAAAAAAACAGGAAAGTATAAATCCGGCTCAGCAACACAACCAGTTGCGGGTTAAATTTTTGAGCAAACATAACTCGTTTACGTTTGGAGGCAAACTCAGCACTGATGGCCACACCCTGCAACAACCCGAGCACCACAAATGTCCAGTTGGCGCCATGCCATACACCAATAATAAAAAAGGTGAGAAAAATTCCTGCAACATTGGCCACATTCCCCAACCGGCGGTACTGAATAATAAAAGGCAGAAATACAAAATCGTTACACCATGAAGAGAGGGAGATGTGCCAGCGGCGCCAGAACTCTGAAACACTGCACGCAAGAAACGGCCTGTTGAAATTATCAGTCAGTTTGATTCCAAAAATCCGCGCCATGCCGAGCGCCATATCGGTATATCCCGAAAAATCGCAATACAAATGAATCGCCTGAATTATAAAAACAAACACAAACGCGCCTTGCGGAAATGTGTTAATATGATCATAAGCAGCCACTACCGGGCCAGCCAGATTGTTTGCAATCACAACTTTTTTAAACATCCCCAGGAGAAACAACCGCAAACCTTTTGAAATTTCATCGGGAACAAACGTAGTTTTTTTGTTAAGTTGAGGAAAAAATCGCTGGGACCGTTCAATAGGGCCTGAGATAAACTTTGGAAAAAAAATCAGATAATTGGCAAAATGTATAAAATTGTGCTCAGCAAGACCAGCCGCCCTGTTGATTCTTACAAGGTAACCAATCACCTGAAATGTGTAATATGAAATGCCGACAGGAAGCAGCACATTCAGATGAGGAAAGCTCAGTCCGGCATTAAATCCGCCAAAAAGTGAATTTAAATTATCGGCCAAAAATCCATAATATTTAAAAAAAACGAGCAGCCCGGCATTGGCCATGACCGAAAGCCTGAAGATTAAAAGCCGGTAAGGCGAATGCAACTTTTTTTCCAGAAATATGCCAAGAATATAATTCAGGATAGTGAAAATCAGCGTAAAAATCACTAACTTTGAGGATATGGCAGCAATAAAAACTACGCTGAATAAAAATATCACTAGTTGTTTATAGCGCTCTGCCACACTATAAAAAGCTACAGAAGAGGCTGTAAGAAAAACCAGAAAATGAAATGAGTTAAATAACACAGGTTCAATTTAAGAATTAAACACAATTATTTCAAACTTTATTTCAACTGTTTTGTCAACCAGAACAAATATAGCTTTATTATTTGCTATTGCACTCATTTCAATGGCATTTTTATCGCCGGGATGTAAAAATCAGGGCATTTCGCCCGCTGTATCTGACACCTGCAAGATTATATTTCTGCATCACAGCACAGGCAACATCATCTGGAAAGGCAGGCAAACCATCATGACAAAATTCAAACATCTGTTTGGCTTTGACGATGCCGTTCCTCAATGGTTTCATGAATATAACAAAGCCCACAACACCCTTTACCAGATATCAGCGCAAAATTTCCCCAAAGCATCGCCTTACGGATGGAATAATTACCCCTATGACTATTACAACATTTGGGTTAAGCATGCCGGCAATAAAGATTTTAAGAATGAACCCACACTTGAAACACTCGCCAGCAAATACAATCTCATCATATTTAAACACTGCTTTCCGGTTGGAAACATCGCAGCAGGCCCCGATACTGCTGATATCGAATCGCCTATAAAAACACTGGCCAATTACAAAGCGCAATATCTGGCATTGAGGAAAAAAATGCTCGAATTTCCGGAAACAAAATTTCTTTTATGGACGCCTCCCGCACTGGTTGAGGCACAAACAACATCAGATGAAGCCCGCCGAACACGCGAATTTACAAACTGGATAATCAATGAATGGGATCTCGAAAACGACAACATCTACCTATGGGATTTTTACACCCTTGAAACAGAAGGCGGACTTTATCTGAAACCGGCATATGCAACAGGCATCAACGATTCACATCCGGGCAGTGCATTTGCAGAAACGGCATCTGCTCTCTTTTGCAAAAGGATTGTTGACATTATAGAAACCAACGGCCGGCATACCAGTCTGACCGGCCAAACCCCATAACGCCAGGCTCTTATTGTAACATCAAATCACAAAGAAACATGATAACCCTTGCTGAAGTAAAAGAAAGCCTGAGGACCTTTATTGCTGAAACATCACTTTACCCTCCCGAAAAGGTTAAATACGAAACCCTCATTTTTGAGGAAGGTATTTTTGATTCACTGGGATTCCTGGCTCTGATAAACTTCATTGAAGAGCGATTTAAAATTAAAGCATCTGATGCTGAATTGCTTGAATCGAACTTTGAATCTATTGATGCTATGGCAGGATTTATCAGCAGTAAACTTAACTAAA
This sequence comes from Lentimicrobiaceae bacterium, assembly GCA_020636745.1. NCBI lineage: Bacteria > Pseudomonadati > Bacteroidota > Bacteroidia > Bacteroidales > Lentimicrobiaceae > Lentimicrobiaceae bacterium. The sequence goes on from JACJXH010000004.1 coordinate 244,302, forward strand.
CCAAGCCATTCCATGTGCGGCATCGCAGGTATTTTCAATAATGAATCGGGAGAGCACACGCCTGCCGAGCAGCAACTCATCTCAATGCTGGCTGCCATTCGCCACAGGGGGCCGGATGAAAGCGGAATTTATCTGAATCAAAAAATCGGACTGGGCCATGTACGCCTGAGCATCATTGACATATTTTCAGGGCAACAGCCCATGGCCGCAAATAACGGTCAATACAGGATAGTATATAACGGGGAACTTTTCAACTTCCCCGAAATCAGACATAAACTCGAAAAACTCGGAATTCAGTTTACAACACAATCTGACACCGAAGTTGTTTTGAAAGCCTATATCCAGTGGGGGCCCTCTTGCTTACAGCAATTTAACGGCCAGTTTTCTATCGCCATTTGGGACAACAAAAAATCTGAACTTTTTCTGGCACGCGACAGGCTTGGAATCAGACCTTTGTTTTACACTCAAACAAGCAGTAACTTCATTTTTTGCTCTGAGATAAAAGGCATTTTTCAGCTGCCTTATGTAGACAGGAAAATCAATCACAAGGCTTTAGCTCAGATTTTTACCTTCTGGACCACCATTACGCCTTATACTCCTTTTGAGCAGATTTTTGAATTACCACCCGGCCATTTTATGACAATTAACAACAAGGGCACTTCCCAGCACAGGTACTGGAATCTGCCTTTTACGCAAAAGAAATCCGACAGCTCAATACCTTTTGAAACAGCCAGCGAAGAGCTTCTCAGACTTTTAAAAGATTCGGTCAAAATCAGGCTCAGAGCCGATGTGGAAGTTGCCGCATATTTGAGTGGCGGACTTGATTCAAGCATAACCACAGCACTTATTCACGAACTAAGTCCGGCCATGTTGCACACTTTCTCCATAGGTTTTAAAGAGGCTGAGTTCGATGAAACCAATTATCAACAGGAAGTTGCCTCATTTTTCAACACTCAGCACACTTTAAACACCTGCACTTCAGCTGAAATTGGCGAAAACTTTCCTCACACCATCAGGCATGCTGAATTTCCAATTTTGCGAACAGGACCCACCCCATTGTATCTTCTGTCAAAAAGCGTCAGGCAACATAACATCAAAGTGGTTATTACCGGTGAAGGCGCTGACGAGATACTGGCCGGATATAACATCTTTAAAGAAGATAAAATCAGACGTTTTTGGGCACGGAACCCTCAATCTGACATCAGGCCATTATTACTGGGAAGGCTTTATCATTATTTACCCGCACTAAAAGAAGCCCGACCGGCCTTTCTTAAAATGTTTTTCGGCTTCAGGCTGAATGAAACTGATAACCCATACTACTCCCATTTAATCCGGTGGCACAATACCTCAAGAATACAGCACTATTTTGCTTCACACATCGTCAACCAACTTGAAAAGTATGAGCCTGTTGACGAAATAGCACAGAACATGGCGGAAAACTTCACCCATCTGAGTGATTTGGGCAAATCACAATATCTTGAATCCTCCATTTTCATGTCGGGTTACCTGCTTTCGTCGCAGGGAGATCGCATGTCAATGGCCAATTCAGTAGAAGGCCGTTATCCTTTTCTTGACCACCGGCTGATTGAATATGCAGCCACACTCCCCGACAATTACAAGCTTAACTGTTTAACCGAAAAATTTATCCTTAAAAAGATGATGAAGCAAAAAATCCCTGATTCGGTGCTCAATCGCCGCAAACAGGCATACCGGGCTCCGGTTTCACCATGTTTTACCTCCCGGCCCACACCGGAATACATCAGTGAAATGTTGAATTCAACATCAATCAACAATTTCGGGTATTTCGACCCGGCCAAAACCTCGCAGCTCATCAATAAAATATGCAAATGTAAAAACGCGACAGAAGTTGAAAATATGGCATTATCCGGCATCATCTCCACCCAGCTGTTACATCATTTCTTTATTACAAACAACATACTGGTTTCGCCCGACGTCCGCCCGGCTAATCTGACGGTTACCATCGAATAAATCACCAAACCACTGTATTGCAGCCCATTAAGCCCATGCAAAAGCATTAAATGTATTTTGTACCTTTGCCGCTTCATCATAAACGAAAACTAAAAAGCATGAAAGCATACGTATTCCCCGGACAGGGCGCCCAGTTTGTGGGTATGGGAAAAGACCTATATGACAGCAATGCATTAGCAAAAGAACTATTTGAAAAAGCTAATGATATTCTAGGTTTCCGGATTACCGATTTGATGTTTGCAGGCACCGACGAAGATCTTCGCCAGACAAGGGTTACTCAACCTGCTATTTTTCTGCACTCAGTAATACTGGCCAAAACCCTGGGAGAAGATTTCAAACCTGACATGACAGCCGGCCACTCACTTGGTGAATTTTCAGCACTTGTTGCTGCAGGCGCCCTTTCTTTTGAAGACGGGCTTAAACTGGTGTATGCCAGAGCCATGGCTATGCAAAAAGCCTGTGAGGCCGAACCTTCAACCATGGCAGCTATTCTGGGACTTGACGATGCAAAAGTTGAAGAAGTACTTGCCGGTATTGACGATGTAGTAGTACCTGCAAATTACAACAGCCCCGGCCAATTGGTAATAAGCGGTTCGATGAAAGGTATTGAAACTGCCTGCGAATTGCTGAAAGCAGCCGGTGCCAAAAGAGCACTTCCCTTAAAAGTGGGCGGCGCTTTTCACTCTCCCTTAATGGAGCCCGCAAGAGTTGAACTTGCTGCAGCCATCAATGCCACTAACTTTAGCGCGCCAATATGCCCTGTTTACCAAAATGTTACCGGAAAACCTGTAACTGACCCTGCTCAAATTCGCGAGAATCTTGTAGCCCAGCTCACAGCGCCTGTACGCTGGACACAAAGCGTTCAAAACATGGTAGCTGACGGTGGAAACTTATTTGTTGAAGTTGGCCCCGGAACAGTACTTCAGGGCCTGGTTAAAAAAATTGCCCCGGGCACTGAAGCTATCAGCGCCTGATTTACAAGCTCATAAAACAAAAAAAGCCGGTACATTTACCGGCTTTTTTTGTCTAATTCTATTGCTTTCCAATCATCACTTCGGTAGACTTGATAATGGCAAAAACTTCATCGCCCACCTTTAAATTAAGGTCTTCGATGCTATCCATTGTAATTACCGAGCTCAATAAATTATCATTTCCTATATCGAGGGTAAGCTTGGCTGTAACAATACCCGGCTTAATTTCGCGGATAATGCCTTTAATCTGATTGCGTGCACTAATTTTCATGATTATTTCTTTTATCAACGAAAATTTAACACCTAAGAAATCAGAAAGTTCATTCATGCATGAGAAGTTGCTGATTCACTATTTTGCCAACAAATAAATGCTGATGTGGAGATAAAACAACGATTACTTTTGCCATGATAACCGGCTTATACCAACATTCTTTCCATGGCTATTTTAACCAGCATGGCTGTATTGCGGGCGCCCAGCTTGCAGAGCAGATTTTTACGATAGCTGTTCACAGTTTCCACGCCCAGAAACATACGTTCAGCAATTTCGGGATTGGTGTAACCATCTACAATAAGCCTGAGTAATTCGGTTTCGCGATTGGTAAGCCAAACCTGTGATTCTCCACGCCGGTTCATCATTATATCAATCTCTTCGCACAGAAACACCTGATTTTTATATACGGTTTCAATACTCATCAATATTTCATCGGGCATGGCATTTTTAATTACATAACCCGAAGCTCCATTGGCCATCATACGTTTCACCACAGAATAATCAGTATAACTGGTAAGCGCAACAATTTTCAATTCAGGAAACAGGGCTTTTATCTCTTTGCACAGGTCTAACCCGTTGGCATCAGGCAGGTTAATATCGAGAAGCAAAACATCGGGTGAGCAGCGGCCAATGACAGCAAATACATCGCGGCCAGTATAGGCTACATCACAAACAATAGCTACCTGCGACTCATCAATGAGTTTGCGCAAGCCCTCTACAACCATTTTGTGGTCGTCAACTATAACAACTTTAATTTGCTTCATAATGCCATCTTATACCATAAAACTCACACTTACTTCAGTTCCCTTACCCGGCGCAGATACAATGTCCACGGTTCCTCTGAACATTTCGGCCCGGTTTCGGATATTAGTCAGCCCGTTTCCCGTTCCTGCAATTTCAGGATTAAAACCTTTGCCATTATCCTGAACTGTTAGGGTTACAGAATCACGCTGCTGCACCAACTGTACATTAATCACATCAGCTGACGAGTGTTTCAGGGCATTGTTTACCAATTCATGAATGGTGCGGTAAATCATGACTTCAAGCCGGGGTTCCAGCCTGCTTTCCTCGCCAAAGAAATGAAATTTCAGATGGGGAACATGGCTACAAAAATCATTAAGGGCAACCTTAAGCCCGTATCGCGACAGCGATTCCGGCATCATGTTATGAGCAACACGCCTGAGCTCCTGCATTGATTCATCCAGCAAACTTACCACCCTGTTAAATTTAAGCACATCATCTCCATCAAGCATCACCCCGTTTTTTACATCAAACAGATTAAGTTTTACAGCCGATAACATTCCCCCCAGCCCATCGTGCAAATCGCGGGCCAGTCGGCTCCGCTCAGCCGTTTCGCCATCAAGCACCGATTGTGTGGCAATAGTTAGCTTTTCCTGCTCAAGATGTTTCACCTTCTGCTCAGCCAGTAAACGGCGTTGCTTTATACTTTTTTGCCGTAGCATCAGCAACAAAATTACAATCAGAAAAACCAAACTGCCTGACAAAATAGCAATCCATTGCAATTTCTGCCTGTTTTTCAGATTGTTGATAAGGAGTTCTTTCTTTTCACTCTCATATTTAACTTCCATTTCCGATATTTTATCCCTGAACTCCACCTCCTGTGCTTCATTTTTTAGCTTTACATAGGCTGCATAAAACTTTAGCGCATTCTTTTTGTCGCCGGCATGAATGCTTAAGGTAGTAAGCAAATCGTAATGATAAATCATGTCTGATTTATTTGAAGTATCTGCAAGTGCATATGCTTCATAAGCCACTTCACGGGCTTTTGCGAAGTTACTGTGCTTCATATAATAATCAGCAAGTAAGCGCAGGGCTTCCGCTTTAAGGTAGTCGTTACTGGTTTGGATGCTTATTTCATAAGCTTCCTGAGCATATTTCAATGCTACAGCATCATCGTTCATTCCCAGGGCAGCACTTCCGGCACGCACCAGGCAAGCTCCGGTAAAAAACGGGTCTTTCAATTGCCTGAAAACATCAACAGCCTCTTTGCCATAAATAAAAGCATCGCCATATTGCTTGCGCGACGAAAAGCTCAGGCAAAGGTTGATGAGACTGATTCCTCTCGACCGGTCAACCGGAAGCCGGTACTGAATTTCAAGCGCCTTTTTCATGTATTCATCATGCTTGTTGTTATTGCCCATTTCATTATAAATGGCACCCATATTGGCCAGCGTCTGTGCAATCCTGAAATCATCCTTTCGCTCCGTATAATAATCAAGCACTTTCTGGAGCTTTGCCAAAGCCTCCTCAAACCTGAAGGTGAGCCTGCAGGCCGTACTTATATTACATAACTGATTCATGGTGGCATCTGTATTCCCTGCTTCTGTGTATTTTTTATAAGACTCGGTAAAATAATAACCGGCACTATCAGCCATCCCTCTTGACAAATACAAAGAGCCAAGATTTGCATATGCACCACCTTCCCAGTTTTTGTTTTTTGATTTTTTGCCAAAGTCGAGCTGTTGCATGGCTACTTTATATGCTTTCTGCTGATCATTACTTTCATAATAATCATACAGGTTATTATACACCTTGAACTTAGCTTCTCCTCTTTTCAGTTTAATCTCCTTCTGCAGAGAATCTGCATAATTGTCTGAAAAAACATTAACCGGGAATAAAAGAAAAAAGCAAATCCCAAACAGTCCAGTCATCCACCTGACACTTATCATAAGGTACAAAAATTAATTAAACCCAAACTTTTATCATGTGAGCTTTTCAACAAATAGATTTCATGCAAATGTATTAATCAATTGATTCAATCAAAAACCCCCAAAAGGGGGTATTTTACCTTAGCAGGCTGCTTTAGTTTTGCCGCAGTTTCAACTCAAAAAAAACAAACCATGAAAAAATTATCTGCAATCATCGCCATGTTCATTACAGTGATCATGTTTACAACTTCCTGCACGAAAGAAGACGACAAACCTACCCTGAGCAGCGAAAAACAAATCTCAGGCATTGTATTCAATCAATTTACTCCAGCGGTGGTAGCAAGTATAGACCAGAATAACAAAACCGCCACTGCAAGCATTCCTGCAAACAGCAATATTACAGCTCTTGTTCCTACCATTACAGTTTCAAACGGCGCAACCATCAACCCGGCTTCAGGCACAGTGGTAGATTTTACATTGCCGGTAATATTTACCGTAACAGCTGAGGATGGCAGCACCACCGCATATACGGTTAGTGTTACCCTTGAAGGAGGAGGAATGGGCTCGGAAACCCTTAGCGGCGGAATGTCGGCAAACCGCACGCTTGTCAACCGAAACGATGGAATTGACTATATTATTGACGGATATTTTTACATAGAAGGCAATGCTCTGCTAACAATAGAGCCAGGCGTTAAAATAGCATTTACCAGTGTAAACAGCGGCATTAGTGTTGGTGAAAATGCCGGACTCAAAATGGCGGGAACAGCTCAAAATCCCATCGTACTCACCGGCCCTGTTAACAATCAGAACAAAGGTTCATGGGACGGGGTAAGTATATATTCAGCCCGCAGCGATAATCAATTTGAATATGTGCAGTTCATCAATGGCGGCAGCAACAGTGATTGGGCTGTAGTGGTTCTTTATTACAATGCAAAACTTAAAATGAACCATTGCATGATGGATGGTTCCCTGGGCAGTGGAGTCATGACCACAGACTTATCGCAAAAAATCACCAGTTTTGACAACAACACTATCAAAAATTGTGACAAATATCCGCTGGTAATCTCAGACCTGGCTCAATGCAGTGTTTTGAATGAAACAACCCAACTCACCCTTAATTCCAAACCTGTGGTTTGGGTAAACGGCCTGAACATGACAGAAGATTTCACATTGAATAAAACCACGGTACCCTATGCCTTTGAGAATAGTTTTTACCTGGAAAATAACCTGACCATTGGCAAAGGGGTGCAATTGCTATTCAGTGCCGACTGCTGGATAAATGTAATAAATTCAGGCAGAATTCAGGTGAATGGAACCGCTGCAGAGCCAGTGCTTTTCTCAAAACTAAACGCCAGTGCCTCTAACTGGGAAGGGCTATACATCTCCAACGATAAAGACAACACCCTTAATTATTGTACCATTGAATATGCTGGCTCAAACAGTTCATTTAAATGCAATATCGTACTTGAATATAGCTCCAAACTAATCATGAGCAATGTAACAATTGACAATTCGAGATATTACGGAATAGGGCTTCACGACGACAGCATGATAACACATACCAATGTTACTTTCTCGGGCAACCCTTCAGGTAACGTTTACAATTTTGACACAGACGAAGTAAGCAGTGGGTTATAGTGTGTGGTTTCCTTATCCGTGAAGGAACAGTTACACGGAAACTAACCGGACAACGGCTTTACAGCCTGTTTCCGGTTTTTTTATTAGCCAATATTCACCTTAGTTCACACAGATGAAACCCGATTTTTACCGATATACAAGGCAGCCTGTAGTTTAACACCTTTGAAAACACAACAATCCACTGAAGAACAATTTAAACCAAGGGTTCATCTGATAAAAAAGGCACTGAAATGCTGAAAAAAAAGATCATGACTCAATTCTGAAAAACAGAAACAACCATTGAAACCTGCATAAACAAATAAGGCAGGGTTTTGAGCCCTCCCTTATTTGTTTACAATAATTGATAATGAGAAAGATAAAAGCAGGCATTAACTCCTGTTCTCATACTGATCCTCATAATATTTCTGGTAGTCGCCTGATGTAATATTGTTCATCCATGATTCATTGGCCAGATACCAATCAACAGTAGCTTCAAAACCTTCAGTAAATTTAATGGAGGGCTCCCACCCCAGTTCATTTTTAATCTTGGTGGCATCAATGGCATAACGCAGGTCGTGACCGGCGCGGTCCTTTACGTAAGTAATCAGTTTGGCCGATTCTCCTTCGGCCCGGCCCAGTTTGCGATCCATAATTTCACAAAGCTTCTGAATGAGTTTAATATTCTGCCACTCATTATTTCCGCCAATGTTATAGGTTTCACCTTCAACTCCCTGATGAAAAATCAGATCAATTGCTTTGGCATGATCCTCCACGTAAAGCCAGTCGCGTACATTTTCGCCCTTACCATAAACCGGAAGAGGTTTATTATTTCGGATATTGTTAATAAACAGCGGCACCAGCTTTTCGGGAAACTGGAAAGGCCCGTAATTATTTGAGCAATTAGACAGCACTACCGGCAGGTGATAAGTATGAAAATAGGCTCTTACCAGATGATCGCTGCTTGCTTTGCTGGCCGAGTAGGGACTCCTGGGATCGTAAGGTGTGGTCTCCTGAAACTTGCCTTCATCACCCAATGAGCCATACACTTCATCGGTTGAAATATGATAAAAGCGCTTATCCGCCAGGCTGTCTTTCCATATTGCCCGGGCTGCATTCAGCAGGTTAACCGTACCCACAATATTCGTCATAATAAACTCCATCGGATTGGAGATTGACCTGTCGACATGCGATTCAGCTGCCAGATGAATCACACCTTCAAAGCGATATTTTTCAAACAATTGCATAATCCAGCCACCATCGGTAATATCACCTTTTTCGAAAGTATAATTAGGCGATTTTTCGATATCAGTCAGGTTTGCCAGATTACCGGCATAGGTCAACTTATCAAGATTCACAATTTTGTAATCAGGATATTTATGGACAAATAATCTTACGACATGCGAGCCAATAAAGCCTGCGCCACCGGTTATCAGGATGGTTTTCATAGGGTTAGCTTCTGATGATGAATATATTGATTGTTATTTACTTGCGAGTTTTTGCTCCCATTTCCAGGCAGAGCTCATCATTTCGTCGAGGCTTTTAAGTGCTTTCCAGCCAAGTTCGGCATTGGCAAAAGAGGTGTCGGCCCACACCTGTTCCACATCACCCGGCCTGCGACCGACTATTTTATAATTCAGCTTCACACCACTTACTTTTTCGAATGAATGAATCACTTCAAGTACGCTGAATCCGTTACCTGTTCCCAGATTAAAAATTTCAAAATCCGATTTACCTTTCAGGCTAATCATCCGGTTGACTGCCACCACATGAGCTTTAGCCAAATCAACCACATGAATATAATCGCGAACAGCGGTGCCATCAGGTGTATTATAATCAGAACCAAAAACACTAAGCGACTGCCGCAATCCAATTGCTGTTTGCGTAATAAACGGAACCAGGTTATTGGGAACGCCAAGCGGCAGTTCACCAATCAGGGCCGACTCATGGGCCCCTATCGGGTTGAAATAACGTAAAGCAATGGTTTTCAAGTCATATGCATCGATCGCAAAACGAATTATCTGCTCCGACATTTGTTTGGTATTGCCATAAGGCGACCAGGCCTCCTTCACGGGTGATGTTTCCTTTACAGGAAGTTCATCTGGCTGACCATAAACCGTGCAGGAAGAAGAAAAAACCAGATTTTTCAATCCGTTATCTTTCATGCCCTGCAAAATATTTATGAGAGAGTCGATATTATTGCGATAATATTTGAGCGGCTCAGCCATTGATTCTCCGACCGCTTTATAGGCTGCAAAATGAATAATCCCATCCAAATCAGTATGAGATTTAAAAAATGCGGCAGTTTGTTCGCGATCAACCAGGTCGAACTGATGAAACTCAGGTTTAACACCTGTAATTTCGGCAATCCGGTCAACCACATCGGCCTGTGAATTTGACAAATTATCGATAATCACAACTTCAAAACCCTGGTTCTGCAGTTCAACAACTGTATGAGAGCCAATGTATCCTGTACCTCCGGTAACTAAAATCTTCATAAAAAAAAGAGTTTACGCTTATAATAAAACTTTTCTGACACTGCCTCCTGAAAGGCTGTATCTCTGATGACTTTCCGGGCAAACAGCAATTCCCGACTCATCGAAATTCAGGCGGTGACCATATTCGCTCATCCAGCCAACCTGTCGGGCCGGATTTCCCAGCACAAGCGCATAGGCAGGTACTGTACGGGTTACCACGGCTCCTGCCCCGATAAAAGCAAATTCACCTATATCGTGTCCACAAACAATGGTAGCATTCGCGCCAATTGAAGCACCACGCCTGACAATTGTCTGAGCATATTGTCCTCGGCGCACTACGGCGCTCCTCGGATTTGTAACATTGGTAAAGACCATGGATGGTCCTAAAAAAACGTCATCTTCACAAATAACGCCGGTGTAGATGGAAACATTGTTCTGAACTTTAACATTATTGCCCAAAACAACACCCGGCGACACTACCACATTTTGCCCCAAATTACAGTTTTCACCTATTTTACAATTATTCATAATATGAGAAAAATGCCAGATTTTTGTGCCATTGCCTATTTCGCAACCCTCATCAATAAAGGCAGTTTCGTGCCTGAAAAAATTATTTTCCATGTTAAATATTTAATACGGGAGAACTTAGCTATTTTGAAAAACTACAAACCAGTGCCAAGGAAAACAGCCTGAAGCCCGGTTTATTAATGGTCAAATATAGCATTATGTCACCTGCCAGCAATAAAAAAGAGGCCGAAAATGATTCCGGCCTCTTAAAAATATGACAATCATTAAACTATGCGTTTACAAACTCAAGTACAGAAGAAGTGATATGAGCCAGTTGTTCTTCATCGAGTTCGGTATGCATCGGCAATGAAATAACAGTGCGGCATAAATGTTCAGTTACAGGAAAATCGCCTTCCCTGTACCTTGGATCGAGATAAGCTTTCTGCATATGCAAAGGAACCGGATAATAAATCATAGCCGGAACATCTTTTTTTGAAAGGAATTCCTGCAGGGCATTGCGGTCAATTCCTTCGGTTACCAGTGTGTACTGGTGAAAAACATGAGTTGACTTAGCAAATCTTTCAGGGGTTTTCAGTTTGGGATTATTGGCAAAAGCCTTATCGTAAAAAGCAGCAGCACGGTTGCGGGCTTCGGCATATTCGTCGAGACGAGCCAGCTTAACTTTAAGAATAGCAGCCTGAATGCTGTCGAGGCGGCTGTTTACACCAATATAATCATGGTAATACCTTACTGTCATTCCATGATTTACCACAACACGCAACTGTTTTGCCAACTCATCATCATTGGTAAAAATAGCGCCACCATCACCATAGCAGCCCAGGTTCTTACTCGGGAAAAACGAAGTGCATCCCACATGACCAATGGTACCGGCTTTTTTGCGCGTGCCATCGGCAAAAATATAGTCAGCTCCGATAGCCTGACAAGTATCTTCAATCACAAACAGATTAAACTCTCTGGCAATTTCAAGCATCGCATCCATATCGGCACACTGGCCAAAAAGATGAACAGGAACAATGGCTTTGGTTTTGGGTGTAATGGCCTTGCGAACCGATTCAGGATCAATATTAAAGGTTCCGGGATCAACATCCACTACCACAGGGGTAAAACCCAAAAGAGCAATGACTTCGGCAGTTGCAATAAAAGTAAAATTGGTTGTAATCACCTCGTCTCCAGGCTTAATACCTAAAGCCATCATAGCCACCTGAAGTGCATCAGTACCGTTGGCACATGGAATCACATGTTTTACACCAAGGTATGCTTCCAGGTCTTCCTGAAATGATTTTACAGCCGGGCCGTTGATAAAAGCGGTCGAATTGATAACATCGCTGATTGCCTGATCAATTTCAGGCTTGATTTTTTCATATTGACCCTTTAGGTCAACCATTGCAATTTTGTTCATTTACAACAATTTTTAATGCAACTAATTGATTTATTGTATATTTACAGAATCTCTTGTTTTTTAATTAACAATAGAAATTCAGGTGCGCAAAGATACAATTAATCGTTTGGGATGTATAACTTATTGTTTGCAACAAAAAAAATATCTGGCTCTGGCCGGCTTCATTCTTAAAAATTCAGAAAATGAGTGACTGTTCGTCAGTGATTATTCTTCATTCCATAATATATTTATCTTTGCTGTAATAAAAAGGAAGCCCAATTCACTACTTCCCTTTTAGTATTACACCCGGCTTCCCGAAACTACATCCTATGAAAATCAGAATCAGCTTTCTCATTTTACTACTGCTTCCTTTTACTGCACTTAAAGCCCAAAAGAGCTTAAAAGACTCTGTAATTTTCACTAACCTGATATCGGCCAACTATGCCCTGCAATTTCCCGGAAACGATTTGGCCGACCGCTACGGAATGAACTCACAGGTTGGCCTTGGTTACATGATAAAAACGCGCCATAACTGGCTTTTGGGAGTAGAAACCGGGTTTATGTTTGGCAACCAGATTAACGATAAGGAAAACATTCTGAAAAACATTGAAACAGAAGACGGCAATATCATTGATATGGAGGGCATTTATGCTGATTACCGTTTCAATGAGCGTGGATTTGCTGCCTTGCTAAAACTGGGAAAAGTAATACCAGCCTGGGGGCCCAACAAAAACAGCGGCATTATGCTTACGCTGGGCGGAGGATATCTGCAACACAAAATTTACATTGAGCATAAGGAAAAAACAGCGCCTCAAATCACCGGCGACTACCTGAAAGGGTATGATGAACTAAAACGCGGATTTGCAACCAATCTTTTTCTGGGCTATCTTTACTTAGGCAACAGACAAAAAGTAAACTTTTTTGCCGGGTTAGATATTACATTGGCGTTTACATCACATGTAAGACCTTACTCTTTTGCTGAAATGAAATATAATTCAGGCAATTTTACCGATTTGCTGACTGGTATAAAAGTTGGATGGATAATACCTGTATACAAACGGGCACCTAAGGAATTTTACTATTATTAATATGCTGAATTTAGTATTTTGGTTTATACACAATCAAAATTAAGAGTATGAGGCTTATTTACAGCTCCGGCATTCTTTTTTATTATCTATTTCTGAGAATTGCCGGAATCTTCAGTGCCAAAGCCAGGGCATGGCATTATGGCCGTAAAGAGATGTTTGACAAACTTGAACATACATTTCTAACACATTATGCCTCTGAAAGTCCATCCCCGGTTGTGTGGTTTCACTGTGCTTCTCTTGGCGAATTTGAGCAGGGACGCCCTGTAATGGAAGCTTTTCGCCATCAATTTCCGGGTTACACCATTTTACTTACTTTTTTTTCGCCGTCGGGATACAACTATCGCAAAAATTACAACGGAGCCGACCACGTTTTTTACCTCCCTATCGATACAATTTTTAACGCCAGACGTTTTGTAAGTATTACCAGACCCTGTTTTGCCGTTTTCGTAAAATATGAATTCTGGTTCAATTACCTGAACGAGCTTTTTAAAAACAAGATTCCAGTATATACTATTTCAGCTATTTTCAGGCCCAATCAACATTTTTTCAAATGGTACGGCGGATGGTTCAGAACCCATTTACGCAAAATCAACAGAATATTTGTTCAGGATGTTGAATCAGCTGAACTACTTGAAATGATTGATGTCAGTAACATAAGCATAAGCGGAGACACCCGTTTCGATCAGGTTATTTCGGTGAAAGCTCAGCAACGGCCCTTCCCGCTTATCGATAAATTTGCCTGTGACAAACATGTTATTGTAGCCGGCAGCACCTGGCCGCCCGATGAAGAGCTCATTTTATCGCTGTATGCAAAAACCGGTAATAAAGTAAAGTTTATCATTGCTCCCCACGAAATTAATCCACATCATTTAGGTGAACTTCTTAAAAAGCTGGGCGATAAAGCCATTCTTTACAGTCAGGCTCCCGGAACCGATTTAAGTAAAATAAATTTTCTTATCATTGATTCTATTGGCATGCTTTCGCAACTTTACAGATATGCAAGCATTGCCTATATCGGAGGGGGCTTTGGCGCTGGAATTCACAACACACTTGAAGCTGCAGCCTATGGCGTGCCGGTTTTCTTTGGCCCCAACTATCATCGTTTCAGAGAAGCACGCGAGATGATTGAGACAGGAGTTGCCTTTAGTGTGGAGGATTCGGCCCGGTTTACGCCAGAAGTCATCTCACTATTATCTGACAATGAGCGACTTAAAAGCCTCGCCAGTCAGGCAGGACAATATGTTGCCAAAAGAACCGGAGCAACCCGAATTATTATGGAAGTCATTGAGCACCATATTGCAACCGGTGTCATCCAGGAATAGCCATCTTCTACTCTTTTAACGGCTTTTTTTATCACACATCCTGAATGGGCAGCAAAATCCTTTGAGCCCCGGAGGGATCATCGAGTCTGAAAACAACTAAAGCAAGCTCAGGCCCATCGTGTGCAGCCGAGTATGAATGCGTTCGCCCCGTTTGCTCCTGCCACGAACCAGTAAGCCTGGCCGATTCATGCACATGACCATGCATGGTTATGTAAGGTTGCTTTTCCGCAATAAAACGCTGAATGGCAATGCTTCCTATGTGCACATCAAGCGGAACATGCTCAAATTTCTGATTGTCAAGTGACGCCCTGTCCATACAGGATTTATACGGAGGCGAGTGAAACAGAAAAACAGCTTTTTCCATAGAAATATTTTCAGTCAGATGTTTAAGATCTAACTGAATGGTAGCATATTCCGGATCATAATCAGGTTCAATGGTTCTGAATCCTTCTGTTGGCGGAACACATCCGGGGTCTACATAACGCGAAACATCATATTTTTCCCAGTCTTTCAGTAAAAAAGGCGTAGGAGGCACAAACGGATAGCCAAAAATAAAATAAGGACCAAACTTAAACACCTTATTATTCAAGCATTTCCACAACTCTTTCTCTTCTCCAACCGCAAATTTCTGTTCTTCACTCCTGTGATCATCGTTACCCAAAATCAGAAACACTTCGGGATAATTGCACCCCAACTGTTTGCGCAAACGCGAAAATCCGGGAATAAGATAATCTTCAACGAAATCGCCTTTCAATTGACCTTTTTGCCAGTCAGATTTACGGATGTGAGGAAGTAAATCACCTCCCAAAAACACAAACGAAGGTTTTTTTTGCAATATCTCTCTCAGTAATACTTCATACCGGCCGGTTTTTCCATGAAGGTCGGAAACAAAAAAACTGGTTGTCATAGGCTAGTTGAATTGCACATATATTTATCGCAACAATCGGGCTGCGTCAGTCACAGCGCCAATCATGACGGCAAAGCTGGTTTTGTCAGAAATATCCTGATCGGTTATCAGGTGAAGATCTATCAGCCCGTCGGTTTGATATCCTGTTCGCTGGCTGTTTTCCTCTGCCAAACAAAGGCTCCACCCTTCCATCCATGATTTGAGGCAGCACAACTGCTGTTCATCGGCATGGTGATGCACAAGCAAATCAATATCGCTCGAAGGCCCTGCACAGGCATTTTTTGTACTGCCAATCAGGTAAATAGCTTTAATTCCAAACCTGTTGAAATCGATAAGATGGCTGATGCGTTCGGCCATCCGGAATCTCCACTTCCAATGTTGATCAGAGTCTGACTGAGACAAAACCTGGCCGTTACCATCCTTGCTTTGATATTCCAAACCAGTATCAAGCATATGAAGGGAATTCCTCAGCCGCTGATGAAAAATGTAATTACCCACTCTTTCTGCAATGGTATTGAGCAGCTTTTGTTCTTCAGGCAGAAACTGACTTTCGTTGAATTCATGAATCAGCTGCAAATAAACAACTCTTATTTCGCCACAGATATTATTATCAATAACAATATCAGCACATTGCATCCAGCTTGTTTCGCGAAAATCATCACTTTGCCAGCTACGGCCTTCGAATTTTACTTCAATTTCGCAAATAGTTGAGTGTTGCCATCCGGAGGGCATCAGTTCAATCAGGCGGCTAAAAAGCTCGTCAGTAGACAGATGCAGGCCCTGTAGCAGTTCTTCAAGCCTGTAAAGTGTATTAAGCTCTTTTTCCCGCTCTTTAAGCCGCTGAAGTACGATATGATCAATCATAGGACGATATTATTCAATGCAGGGTTGAAATAAGCAGAAGAACTGCATGGCTAAATTAGCAAAATCTTATCTTTGCCAATAAATAAATGTAAGAATGAATAAACCAGCCGAAAATGAAAGCCGCCCGATTGTGGGTATTACACAGGGTGATATCAACAGCATCAGTTACGAAATCATTATCAAAGCCTTTGCCGATAACCGTATTTTCGAGATGTTAACTCCGATAATTTACGGCTCGTCAAAAATTGCCTCATACCATCGCAAAACATTAAATATCAGCGACTTTAACTTCAATCTAATAAAAAAAGCCGACTCTGCTAACCCTAAACGGGCGAACATCATCAACATCAACGAGCAGGAAGTAAAAATCGATCTTGGCAAATCGACCAGCACTGCAGGCGAACTTTCATTACAAGCGCTAGAAGCAGCTACTGATGATTTGAAGAAAGGACTGATTGATGTGCTTGTTACTGCGCCAATCAACAAAAAAAACATTCAGTCGAAAGACTTTCACTTTCCTGGCCATACCGAATACCTGGCCAATAAGTTTGGCAACCCTGATTATCTGATGCTCATGGTCAGCCACAATCTGCGTATTGGCGTGGTCACCGGTCACCTTCCCCTTCGCGATGTTCCGGCACAGATTACGGAAGATTTGCTGATAAGGAAAATGAAAATCTTAAACACATCGCTGATTCAGGACTTTGGCATACGCAGCCCGCGAATTGCCATTCTGGGCCTGAACCCTCATGCAGGTGACGATGGATTACTGGGTAAAGAAGAAACAGAAACCATCAAACCAGCTATCAGCAAAGCCAATGAAATGGGGATGAAAGTTTTTGGGCCCTTCCCGGCCGATGGATTTTTCGGGTCTTCCACATTTGCTCAGTTTGACGGGGTTTTGGCCATGTATCATGATCAGGGGATGTTACCGTTTAAATCGCTGGCCTTTGAGTCTGGTGTAAATTTCACTGCCGGACTGCCTATAATCAGAACTTCACCTGCTCACGGCACTGCTTACGAAATTGCCGGAAAAGATCTCGCTTCACCCGATTCGATGAGAGCAGCTCTTTACCTGGCCTGCGACATTTACTACAACAGAAAAGCTTATGAAGAAATGACAGCCAATCCGTTAAGACTCAGCAAGCAGGAAACAGAAAAATAACTTAATAAAATTCAGATGTTTGCTCAAGGATACTCCCCTGCTGAAATTGCCGAAATGGCCAATGGCAAACTTGTGGGAAATCCCGGCCAGCTTAAAATCAGCGTTTTGCTGACCGATAGCCGTAAGCTGGCTTCGCCGATTCAAACGCTGTTTTTTGCCATTAAAACATCAAGAGGCGACGGGCATAATTACATACCCGAATTGTATAATAAGGGTGTTAGGTATTTTTGTGTCAGCCAACTGCCTCAAACACAGCCTGCCGAGGCCTGCTTTATTCTTGTTAAAAACACCCTTGAATCGCTTCAGCAACTGGCAGCTGCCCACCGGGAGCATTTCTCCTGTCCGGTAATCGGCATCACGGGAAGCAATGGCAAAACCATTATTAAAGAATGGCTGTGGCAACTTTTGTCGCCTGAAAAAACAATTGTCAGAAGCCCCAAAAGCTATAATTCGCAAATAGGCGTTCCGCTTTCAGTGTGGCAGATGAACCCGCTGCACAATCTGGCAGTTTTTGAAGCCGGGATTTCGCAAACCGGAGAGATGGAGCAGTTGAAGAACATCATCAAGCCTGATATCGGAATTTTCACCAATATCGGGCAAGCCCACGACCAGTTCTTTCATTCGCAGGAACAAAAAACCAACGAAAAGCTCAAACTGTTTGAGAATGTCAAACATCTGATTTATTGTATTGACGATCAGCTTATTCATAAAAGCATCATATCTTCAGGATTTACAGCCGACCGGCTTTTTTCCTGGGGCAGGAATGAGCAGGCTAGCCTTCGGATTATCAGCACTTTCACAGGTAAAACAAGTAGCAAAATCACTTCTCTTTACCAAGGACACGAAAGCACCATAACTATCCCCTTTACGGATGAGGCTTCAATTGAAAATGCCTGCCATTGCTGGGCCACCATGCTCTTGATGGGTTACGGGCCCGACGTAACTGCAAGCCGCATGTTACGATTACAGGCGGTTGCCATGCGCCTTGAAATGAAAGAAGGAATAAACGGATGCGCCGTTATCAATGACACCTACAGCTCCGACCCTGAATCACTGGCCATTGCCCTTGACTTCCTGGTTCAGCAAAGCCAGTATGCCAAACGCACGGTTATCCTGAGCGATCTGCTACAGGGCAAAACCGGCCACGAAGCTACACTGTATCAATCCATTGCCCGTCTGCTACATGACAAAGGCATTACCCGGCTTATTGCCATAGGAAGCACCATGAAGCAATATCAGACATTTTTTACAATACCCACTGAGTTTCATCCGGATACCGAACATTTTCTTGAGCAATTCAGGTCAGAACAATTCCAAAACGAAAGCATACTGCTGAAAGGCGCGCGCATTTTCGGATTTGAAAGAATCAATGAGGTATTACAACAAAAATCTCACGAAACAGTCCTTGAAGTAAATCTCAACGCACTGGTCCACAACCTGAACTATTACCGGTCGCTGCTGAATCCCGGAACAAAACTAATGGCAATGGTCAAGGCTTTTTCATATGGCAGCGGAGGTTATGAAATAGCCAACACGTTAGAATTTCACCGCGCTGATTATCTTGCAGTGGCCTATGCCGATGAAGGAGTAGAGCTACGCAAAGCCGGAATCAGCCTTCCGGTTATGGTGATGAACCCTGAAGACAGCGGCATGGAAGCCATTCTCCGGCACAGCCTTGAACCCGAGATTTATAATTTCAGAACGCTTCACATGCTTGAAAAAGCCATACATTCTTATAATTTTTCCAGCAATCAGCCTGTTTTTATACATCTGAAACTCGACACAGGCATGCATCGCCTGGGCTTTGAAGCCAAAGATATTGACACCCTGATTCACAAAATAAAAGCCATACCACAGATTGCCATCCGTTCGGTATTTTCGCATCTGGTAGGGAGCGACGATCCTTTGTCAGACCAATTTACCAGATTTCAGATTGAAACTTTCAGCCAAATGGCTGATAAACTTAAAACAGCGTACCCTGAAGGTTTTTTAAGACACATTCTTAACTCAGCCGGAATAAGCCGTTTCCCTGAGGCTCAGTTTGAAATGGTAAGACTTGGAATTTCCCTTTATGGCATTGCGGCCAATCAGGATGAGCAGCAGCAACTTGAAACCGTTACAAGTCTGAAAACAAGCATTTCACAAATAAAAACTATCCGGACCGGCGATTCAGTCGGATACAACCGGGCCTGGATTGCGCAAAAAGAAACCACCATAGCCACCATTCCCATTGGCTATGCCGATGGCCTGAGCCGAAGACTAAGCAACGGTCGCGGCCGGATGATGGTAAACGGCAAACTGGTATCTGTAGTAGGCAACATTTGTATGGACATGACCATGCTCGACATAAGCGGGGTGCAAGCCTCAGAGGGTGACGAAGTCATCGTATTCGGCAACGAATATCCGATTTCGCACATGGCTGCGGCCATGGAAACTATTCCTTATGAAATACTTACCGGAATATCAAGAAGAGTAAAAAGGGTTTATTTTCAGGAATAACAAACCGGATAATAATATATAATTGCCCCCAATATTTTTATATTCTCACAGAAACCCTAAATTTGTCGAATAATTTGATCATCAACCTGCTATGCCAAAGTTATCTATTGTCATTCCTGCCTACAACGAAGCAGCCACCATTCACCTGATACTCAACAAAATAATTGACGTTCGCTTTAACTACGAAATAAATTACGAGATTATTGTTGTTAACGATTGCTCGAAAGACGGAACAGCCGAAGCTCTGGAAAATTATCGCAAGGCACATCCCGGCCTGGAAATGCTGATTCACAACCAGCCGGTTAATCAAGGAAAAGGAGCGGCCATTCATAAAGGTATCGATTTGGCAACCGGCGATTTCATTATTGTGCAGGATGCTGATCTGGAGTACGATCCGGCCGATTATAACACCCTGCTAAAGCCAATGATGGACGGTGTAGCCGATGTAGTTTACGGCTCACGGTTTATGGGCATGGGCCCCCACAGAATCCTGTTCTTTTGGCACTCTATTGGCAACCAGTTCCTTACATTTCTTTCCAATATGTTTACCAACCTGAATCTTACGGACATGGAAACATGTTATAAAATGTTCAGGGCTGAAGTCATTAAAAGTCTGCGACTTACAGAACCCCGGTTCGGTTTTGAACCAGAAGTCACAGCCCGTATATCGCGCATTCCCCGCATCCGTATTTATGAAGTAGGCATTTCATACTACGGACGCACCTATGAAGATGGCAAAAAAATCGGTGCAAAAGATGGATTCAGAGCCATTTACTGCATCATCAAATACAATATTTTCGACAGAAAAGTATATAAAAAGCCTTGCCTGAATAAACCATAAAGTTTCAGAGCCATATGCCAGGAAAAGCCCGTTTGTCACTCACTGCTTTGCTTATTCTTGCTGCAGCCATTGTTATCGTACGTGCAACAGAAATGCCCTACAGGGCATTATCATGGGATGTTTTTGGCTATTACCTTTACCTGCCGGCAAACTTCATTTATCACGACCCCGGACTGACCAAGGCAGAGTGGCTTGATGGCATCATGAAAACCTATGAACCTTCATCAACCTTGTATCAATTGGTGCCCGGCATGGATGGAAGCAGGGTCATAAAATACACTTCAGGTCTGGCGCTGGTTTATGCCCCTTTTTTCTTTGTTGCCCATTGGCTGGCACCATTACTGGGTTATCCGGCTGACGGCTTTTCGCTGCCATACCAGCTGATATTGAGCCTGGGAGGTATAATTTGGGCGATACTGGGACTTTTCATTCTCAGAAAATTGCTTTTACGACTATTTGATGACAAAACCACCGCTATCACCCTGTTGCTTATTGCAGCGGGGACCAACTATTTTCAACTTACGGCCCTTGACGGCACATTGCTTTCACACAATTTCCTGTTTACGCTGTATGCCTTGCTGTTTCTCTACACCATAAGCTGGCACGAAAGGCCATCCTACATTAAGGCTTTCATGCTGGGGCTTACCTGTGGCTTAATTACTCTTATCCGCCCTTCCGAAATTATTTGTGTATTGATACCTTTATTTTGGAAAGCCGGTTCATGGCAACAATTTGTTTTCAGGTTCAAGATAATAAAAATCAACCTGTTCTATGTACTGGTTTATCTGGTTCCGGCAATATTGATTGGGTTTATTCAACTTTATTATTGGAAAAACGTTAGCGGGAGTTGGTTCTTTTATTCCTACAATAATCCAGGCGAAGGATTTCGGTTCTTCCCTCCGTATATTGTTGAATTCCTGTTTAGTTTTCGCAAAGGCTGGTTTATTTATACACCTCTTATACTTTTCGCTTTTGCAGGTTTTTATTATCTGTTTAAGCGCCACAAAGCCTGGTTTCCGGCCATCTTTATTTTTGTACTGCTCGATTTATGGATTGTTTCATCATGGAGTTGCTGGTGGTATGCCGGCGGAAGCTTTAGTGCACGGGCCATGCTTCCAGCCTACGTTTTGCTGGCTGTACCCCTTGCCTCTTTGGTTGAAGTAACAATGGAACGAAGCTGGAAATGGATTGCAGCTGCCATTGCAGTATTCACTGTTATACTTAACCTGTTTCAAACCTGGCAATTTGAAACAGGTATCATTGACAAAGAACGGATGACCCGGGATTACTATTGGGCAGTCTTTGGGAAAACTGCTATTGACCACGAAAAGCTTGATCCGCTTTTATTGGTTGAGCGGAGCACTGAAACCAGAGAGGCTCCTGCTGATATTAGCCGGTACCACATGCGCCGAATCTTTTCAACGCCTTCACAATCAGCCAATGACACCGCAAAGGCCATGCAGCTGTGTGGCAACAATTCTTTTTTAAGCGGCCCTGACTTGGCTTACCACCTGATTACTACCCAGGATCATGCATGGATTCACGCTCAGACAGAGTATTTTATTCCCGATACATTTGATGGAGACGCCCCCTTGCTGGTTGCCAGTTTCCATCATCAAAAACAGGCATATAAGTACCGGGGCGAAGCCCTGAAGGTGGATACCGCCTCACGTGGCCAATGGAACTCCTTTGATTTTTGGTACCTGACGCCTGAGGTACGAACCCTGGAGGATAACCTTAAAGTATATATCTGGAACCGCACACCATCCACTATTTACATCAAAAATTTTTCGGTGGAAGTATGGGAAATTAAAAAATAAGACCATGCCAATTTATATATGCCCAAATGACAGGTTTAGCATAAGCATGAGTAATTTCTCAAGCCACATTTAGTTCAGGACAGTCGGCTGTTTTGGCAGTTCACCCTGGAATGGATGTTTAAGAACCAATGGTGGAATGATTTGCATTATTTTATCATTCAGAGTTCCTCTTTTACTTCACAAACTTTATCTTATTCATGGCGTACACCACCATTTTCAGCAACAGCCAACCATGTTTAAAACGGGAAATATTGGTATCGCCATACTTTCGGGCACGATAACGGATAGGCACTTCCACCAGCTTGAGGTTGAGTTTCGACGAGCCAAAGATCAGATCAAAGTCACCGAATGGGTCAAAATTACCAAAGTAAGCCCGGTTGGCCGCAAGTTTCCTGTAATTTTCGGCACTCAACACCTTGGTACCACAAAGCGTATCCTTAATCCTTTGACCCAGCAACCACGAAAACATCACCGAAAAAAACTTGTTCCCCATAATATTAAGGGCACGCATAGCTTCATCCTCCATGGGGTAAACCAGTCGGGTACCGTTGATGTATTCACCCTTTCCTGTGGCAATGGCATCGTAAAACTTGGGCAAATCTTCAGGTGGCACGGTAAGGTCGGCATCCAGTATCATCAGAATATCGCCCGAAGCATGATCATAGCCCTTGCGAACCGCATCGCCCTTCCCTTTCCCGTCCTGCACCAGATACTTTAAATCCCGTTTGTTCTTATACACTTCGCACACCCGTTTTATTTCTTCCAGGGTATCATCAGTGGAATTACCTTCCACAAAAATAATCTCGGTGTGTTTGCCCATTTCAGGAACCCGCAATACGGCATCCTCAATGTTGCCTTTTTCATTCCTTGCCGGGATAATTACGCTTACGCTGAAGTCCTTGTTGTTGTGTTCACGCACCTGCGGCAGCCGTGCAATAATAAAACCGGTAAGACAAAGATTGTTAAAAAGAGGAAGGTAGGCGATGTATTTATTAAAAAACCATGAAACCACCGGAATATTCAATGGAAGCAGGAACCTTCTTCCTGACTTAACAACGTCAAATCCTTCCAGATCAAGTAAATTTATCAAATCACCACGGCCAAGCCAATTTAAACGGCGGTGCGGCATCTTTAATCCGGCTTTTTGAGCAAGCCACAGAAATGGCTCCCACAAAAAGCTATGATAGGAAATGATTATTCGCGTTCCGGGATGCACCACTTTTTTCAGTTCACTAAAAGCAGTCTGAATATCTTCAAGATAACCAAGTGTATCGGAAATAATAATGTAATCAAACGTTTCACTGAGGTTCATTTGCTCAGCATCCATCACTTGAAAACTGAGGTGAGGATATTTTTCACGGGCAACACGAATCATGCCGGGTGCAAAATCAATACCCATACCGTATGACGGTTTAACAGCATTGAGCAAATATCCGGTGCCACACCCCAATTCCAGTACTTTTGAGCCTTCAGGTATGCTAAAGCTGAAAAAATTAACCAGGTTTTTATAATAATATTTACTTCTGCGAATATAGCGTTCCCGCTTTTCAGCGATTCGCTCCATGGATTCAATCACCCTGGTTTTGTTTTCCGATAACGGCCTCATCCAATCAATTTAAAGTTAAAGGACCACAATAAACTGCCATTCTGAAATCATCAAAATAAGCTGTTTCATGTCCATTATTATAAGAATACACTTTAATTTCTTTTCCATCCATTTCCAGGGGAACTTCAAAATTCAGCCTTAACAGGCTCCAACCATCGGCCAGAGATTTTACAGGCTTACCTGAGGTTTCATAAAATTGCGCTGAACTTTGCCCGGAAGCAATTATTCTGGCAATGTCACTGTTTCCTGAAACTTTTACACTTATATCGATCTTATCACCCACATGAAAAACAGAGGGCTTTACAGCAAAGGCATAAGGATTGGTTTCGTCAGTTTTTATACTCCATTTTCCTGAAAAAGCCTTTTCAGAAGTTTTTTCCCCAATAACAGCCATTTCCTGACAAGGATTTGATTTAAGAAGGCTCTCCGGCACATCCTCCGCATTACAAAACAAAAGTTTATACCGGCCGGCTTCACCGTTAGCATTTATCTCAACCGGAGCCCAGAGTTCATTATAGCCATCACTAAAAAATGGCCGGAACTCCCAACCCGGAATAGTCAGCTTTAAAAACTCCTTATTGAATACGGCGCTTCCAGCCATACCTGAATAGATAATTTTGCCCTGATATTTCATGAACAAAGAGTCTATCATCACAGGGCCATTTCCCCAATGTGAAATACCTCCTTCAAAACTACTCACCACATAACAATCAGGATACAGACGCTGCAAATCTGTTACATAGCGCCTGATACTGTATGCATTTCCAAAATAAAGTCCTACAATGGGCGAAGCTCCGGGATTGGCAAAAATTACAGCTGTGGAGTCAGCTGAACCCACAGCCATTTGATATGCATTTTCCCAAAGCTGGTTTCTTTGGGTTGTATAAATTGCTTTCTTTCGTGCAATTCCATAAGGAATTACAGCCACTACCAAAACCAAAGTAACAAAACCAGTTGCCAAAAATTTAAACGTTTTCTGATGCAAAAACGACATGATTAAATACAAAATAATCACAACATTAACGGCAACAATACTTTCATAAGGAAGCAAATAAGACTCTTTAGGCTGCTTGGCAACGAGCAGATACCCAATGGCCTGAGCAATTATAACAGCGGCCAGCAACCTGGCTGCTCTGGCATCAGGACAACTCTTTTTTACAAGCCGTATTACCGGGAAGGTCAACAAAACCAGGATACTGACACCAAAGATGGCTGCCAGCACAGGACTTACTTTAAACAGATTGAATAACGCATCAGGATATCTGGACCAATCAATAACGCCTGTACTACCTGCTCCATACTGACCAGTGTGAATAAAAAGCTTGTATATCCAGTATAACATATTGGGATACAACCTGACAATAGGCAAAGTAAAAACAACAAATGCGATGCAACTGACCAGAATATACCATAACTTGCCTTTAAGGGTATTCAATAAGACAAAAGGAATAATCAAAAGAGGAGCGAATAATATTTTGGAAGCCATGCCAAATCCGCTGATAACCCCAAAAAGGATAATAAACTTTTTAGGATGCTTTTCGCCTTGCTGAAAATACCAAATTAATGACACTGAAGCTAAAGCAAAAGCAGCGATCATCTGCATCACTTCCTGCGTAACACGCGTAAATCCATTAAAAAGCACAAAGCCTGAAATAAACGGTGTAAGCTGCAAAATGAATGCGAACCCAATATTTTTTGTTCGTCGGTAAAGAAAAAAAGCCAACAAAAAAAGAGCAAATGAACCAATAACTGATGTTGCTACATTTAATATCCTTAAATAATGCTCAGGCTCAGCCATCACTGCATTGGTAAGATTTTCGCCACGTGGGTCAAACATCCAGGCCACCTTCAACACTATACCACCAGTAATCTGCATGGTAGTTCCGGGATGATCGATATGTCCGATTTGCCTGAATTCTACAACATTCAATGCATTGAACAAGTAAGCATATTCAGGATCATATCCTCCGCCATACCATGTTTTGTCACGCGATTTGATAGTATCGAGCGAGGTTAAAAAGAGAATTAGCGGAATAACAAGCAGAGAAGCAAAAACAGTAAGATTCAGAAAATACTTTCCAGTTGTTCCGGATGATTTAAGCATACCCGTGTCACGTTTGAATGAGCCAAAGATACAAATAAGTCGGTCTTGACCGTAAAGGAAATTTTCTCCGGCATTGATAAAGTCTATTGTCCACCTGAATTTTCAGAGCAATAGATGTATGTCAAACATGAAGAGGCTATGCAGTGAGTATATCTTCAATCTGTTTCAATTCATCAGCTGTAAAGGAAATATTTTTAAGTGCAGCCAAACTATCGTCAATTTGAGGAATACTGCTGGCGCCCACCAGGACCGAAGTAATCCTGTTATCTTTCAGCAACCAGGCCAATGCCATCTGGGCAAGTTTCTGACCGCGGGTCAATGCAAGTTCATTGAGCTTTTTGATTTTCGATATTTTTTCAGGCGTAATCTGACTTGTTTGAAGAAAACCATGTTCTTTAGCAGCGCGGGAATTTTCAGGAATTCCATTCAGGTAACGGTCGGTTAACAAACCCTGGGCAAGCGGAGAATAAGGAATACAGCCCATCCCTTCGTCTTCCAGTACGTCGAGCAAACCATCTTCCACCCAACGATCGAGCATGGAATACCGGGGTTGGTGAATCAGACACCGCACCCCCATACTTTTGAGAATTTCAACAGCCTGGCGTGTTTGCAATGCAGAATAATTTGAAAGCCCCACATAAAGTGCTTTCCCCTGTCTCACTATCTGTTCCAGTGCGCCCATGGTTTCATCGAGCGGAGTTTCGGGGTCGGGGCGGTGTGAGTAAAAAATATCTACATAATCCAGCCCCAGCCTTCTCAGGCTTTGATCGCAACTTGCAATAAGGTGTTTTCGCGAGCCCATTTCGCCATAGGGGCCCGGCCACATATTATATCCGGCCTTGGTTGATATAACAAGCTCATCGCGATACCGGCCCAAATCAGTATGCAACACCTGACGCAGCGTTTCTTCGGCTGAGCCCGGAGGAGGGCCATAATTATTGGCTAAATCAAAATGGGTAATTCCCTTGTCGAATGCATGAAGCAACATGCTGCGGCTTATCTGAAAAATGTCTACACCTCCGAAATTGTGCCACAATCCCAATGAAATTGCCGGCAATTTCAATCCGCTGTTTCCGCAACGATTGTATTGCATTGTAGCATATCGGTTTTCTGCTGCTGAGCCTGTCATAATTTAACTTTTAGGAATGATAAAATTACGAAATACAACAGGCAAGAATCAAGCAAATTTCAGATTAATCAGATGGTAAAGAAGATATATCTGTGCGTTCAGCTATAAAAGCTGCATTAATCAACTTTAATGACCGATTCCCCACGCGGAGCCAGATAGAAATTCCAGTTGGTCTGAATGACATCCAATGATTCATCCAGCGCTTTAACCAAAGGCGTGGGTTGATAATTCAGGTCGCTCACCAACATTGAAGTATCTAATCTTGAGTTCTGTAAAATACCTTTTACATGCTCCGCTGTAAAGAGCGGCACTTTCTGCACTTTTGAAAAAAACCATCCGAGCATTGATGCCACAAAAGCCGGAACAAAAATAAAAACCCTCCTTTTCCCATAATGCTTCAATATTAAACGAATAAAATCGCGGAAAGGCAAAACCGTATCCCCGGCAATCTGGTAAACTTTTCTACGGGATTTGTCAGATTGAACCGACGCAACAATGGCGCGGGCAAAATCCTTTACATAAACTGGATGTTGCGTTTCTTTTCCGTTTCCAATGAGCGGAACAAAAAACGGAAATCTGAACACATTTTTCAGCACGCGGTTCAGCCCGAGACTTTCGGGGCCCATAATCATGGCTGGTATAAAAACAGTGTAGTCAAGTTCAGATTCAACAAGCAATTCCTGTCCTTTTAATTTGGTAACTCCATAAGGGCCCTTTATCTCCTTCATCACCACCACACTGCTGATTTGCACAAATCGTTTAATTTGATGCAGGCGGGCAAAATCCATCATATGCTGAACGCCATGGGCGTTAACCCTCAGATTGGCGTCATAATCAGCGCTTCCGAGCAATGCTGCAACATTTACAACCGCCAAAATTTGCTTTCCTTTCACAAGCTTCTCTAACTGGCTGTTTTCAGTCACAGGTAATGAAATGTCGGTTTCGACATACATTACATCAGGATGTTCAACTACCACAGAGGCATAGTGCTTAAAACGGCAGGCTATTACCCCAATACCCTGACGTAAAAATTCGCGAACCACATAAGAGCCCAAATATCCGTTGGCTCCGGTAACAACAACAAAATCAGTCATATGAATACTTTTTAGTTTTCAGCAACAGAACCTGACCAGCAACCAGAGCTAACAGTCCGCCGCCAATCTGCGCCACAAGCAACATTAAAAATGAGAAAGTGAGAATGATATTTTGGGTGGCAATGGATTTAAAAACATAAAGAAAAACCAGTTCTCTGGTCCCCAGCCCCATGATGGTAACAGGCAGCATATTTAACAGCCCTGAAACGGCTACGGCGCCAGTAACCCAGATAAAACCAGCATCAACACCTGCCGATTTACTTAAAAAATAGCATGAAACAAAATAGCTGACATTGGAAGCAAAACTCAATAAAATAATAAGAAAGGTGGTATTTCTGTGGTATGCAATTCCACGGGCAGTGAGGTCATCCCATTTTCCGGGAAGCTTTTTGAGTAAAGCAAGCATCAATCCAATAGCTTTTGAAGAGGTAAGAATAAGCATTGAAATCAGGACTACAGCTGTTCCCCCAATAGTAATCAGCCAGCCATAAGCCGGAGAAACCTCCAGATAATAACCGGCAAGTACAGATAGTCCGGCCAATGCAACAAAAATGCCTATATCAATTCCCCTTTCAGCCAGCACTCTGATTCCGGCATTAAAAACATTCTGCTTTCCGGTTTCATGGCCAGCTTTTATCACTTCCCCCATCCTGGCAGGTGTCACAATACCAATGGCATAGCTTTCAAAAAAGCGGCCAAAGCTAAGCGCTTTGTATTTCCATTCCGGCCTTCCATTGTTCATTAAATGCCATCTGATAGCTTTAAACAACAACACCAGTATTTGAAAAATCACTCCAATCAGCAGGAAATTCAGATTGGCATTCAGGATAGATTTAGAAATTTCCTTTAAATCAACACGAAGCAATATAATCACGAAAAGTGCTATGCCTAAAAACCGGACAAACTGAAAAATCCACTTTTTTTTAAATTTGCTCATGAGGGCGTTTACTGAAGATCCTGTCTTTTAATCTTATGCGTTGACTTTTTCCAGATTTTGCGGCTATGTTCAAACAATTTACCAATAAAGGAGGGTGAAAACTGCTCAACCAGCCAGCGTGCCGGCGCTGTACCGAGTGTCAGAAATAATGCATCAATCATTATCTCCATAAAATAGCGGGTAAATGTAAAATCGCTGAGCGTGTATCCATAATCAGGCACAGGCAAACCCAGCATCTTCCGGAATCTGATACGAATAAAAGTGCCGCGCTTTTTCAAATCGTATCCATGAGAGTGCATGGTAATTGCTTCATCTATACTAATCGGGGTCAAGGCTATAAGACCTTCCTTTTCCATCTGAAGCAGGATTTCCTTGCCTGTATCATTCCTTGAAATGACCATTGAAAAACCTTTTCCACGCTCTTCGTAAACAGGAGCCCAGGCATCACCACCAGAAATGTCGGTAAACTCGTTGCTGAGGTCGGTACACAAAAGGCTGTTTTTCAGAATATGAAACGGTATCAGATAATTGGCATGAAACTTTGGCAGCTCAACAGCACGGCCATCAGTCATCTCTACCCGCATATTACCCGGCCATTCACCATAACGGAAATACAATTTGCTGATATTAGTGTAATCCTTAATCTTGTATGATTTCAGAAAACTCCTTACTGATGAAAAGTGGAGGGTATTTCCATAAAACGGGCCAAAAATATATTTGATATTCGCCACAGCGCTGTCGCCGGCAAATTGAAGTTTTCGAATGCTCTGAATTTGCCCGGGCAACCCGACATAAGCAAGCTTTCCTTTGAATGCAGCTATTTCAGGTAATATCTCATTTACCGAAGTGATGATATACTTGCTTTGAGCAGCTTCCAGAATTTCGTCAGGCGTAGTTGCTATAAAGGATTGTGCCAGCCAGGGCTTTTCTTTGGACATGCCGGTTACAACGGCACCATCTATCCAGCCCCGGTTCAGCATCCAGATGAGAATTGCTGAGATCATACCCCCGCTAGCCCCGGTTTTCCGAATAGTTTCATCAGTTGAATGCGCAATAAAAATCCCGTTGTAAGGTCCCGTGTAAGTATGAAAAGAGGGCGTTTCAGGATAAAATTGCTTCCTGTATTCAGGAAAGTTAAACACTTTACCGGCGCAGGCATTTAATAAGCGTGCTGACATCTCCTCGTCAGGCTCCTGTTTAACCACAGGCCTGAAATCACCTTCCCTGTCGATAAAGACAATTTTACCTTCTGATAATCCCACACAACTGCCGCAACGGTTGCACAGGTCAGACTTCATTATACTTTTTAGTATATCAATACTTCGTGCAGACATAGAATTGTCGTATTCCAAATTCAGAAATAAATGTCCCCTGCAGCTTTTCCATCAGCTTCTCAGCGGCATTTCGCAACACTTTCGGGCCAACCGGGAGTAGCACTGTTCCTTTGTGCAAAATCAACTTCCATCCGGTTTCTTTGAACAGGGCCTTTACCTCACGCGAAGGTAAAAAACGATGAGGGCCTTCGCCATGCCCTCCAAATAAAAAGGTAAAAACCTGATAAGGTATTTCGCTGGTTGCAGGCGGACAACTAAGCACCAATCGCGCATCAGGCGTGGATACGCGATAAAGTTCATTAAGAAAAGCAACGGGGTCTGCCACATGTTCAAGTGTTTCGAGGCAAATAATCCTCGTAAACTGGTTTGAATAAAAAGGCAGATTGCTATATGTACTCAATTTAACCTGTTGAATATCTGGCTGTAACTTACTTGCAACATCCATCAAGCCTGAAGATATTTCGGCATTCACAATACTTACGCCGGGCTGGTGTTTTAAAACATGGGCATTCGCCTCGCCATCGCGCGAAGTAATGTTGAGTATGGTTGAATCGGGTTGAAGATCAAGATGAAGCACCGTTTCGTAGAAGCGCTGATCATGCGTGTCTTTTACTTTATTGTTTTCCTGAACATAAATATTTGCTACACGATCCCAATGCGCTTCCACATCACTGTCGCTCCAGCTATTTTTCTTCAGTTTTTTCATGATTAGCCTTTTTTCCTGTTGAGAATGGCAATCTGATCGGCCAATAAGCCAAAAAAGAACATAAACATCCCCAATGTAATCAGAATCATGCCTGTATTCGGAAACCTTCCAAAGAAAAAATATCCGTTAACGCCCCAAACTAAACCACCAAAAGTAAAAAGCAAACTGGCGGGGAAAAAGACTTTTAAAGGATTAAACAACATAATAATTCTGAAAAGCAAAAGGAATGTTTTAGATCCATCTTTGATAAACCTTACATTGCTGCTTCGGCCTACCCGTTCAACAACATTAATGGGAAATGTCCCAATGCTGTATCCCTCTTTCAGAAATGAAAGCGTAGAGGTGGTTGAGAAAGAAAAACCATTAGGCATCAGGTGTAAAAGATTAAGAATTAAATCCCGTTGAAATCCTCTCATGCCTGAGTTGTAATCGGGCAATTTCTGGTCAACCAGCATTTCACCTGTTTTCCTGATAATCCACTTCCCGCTTTTACGGCTGCTCACCTGATGCGATGTGCTATCACGTTCACCAATCACCATGTCATAATCGGCAAGCATATTGTAAACGATATCAATATAAGACGGGTCGTGCTGCCCGTCGGAATCGAGCATAATTACTTTATTACAGAGGGCTTTACGAATACCGGTTTTTAGTGCAGCTCCATAACCTTTATTGGTTCCGTGCAGAATGAGTCGAACCGGATATTGTTTAACTATTTCAGCAGTGCGATCATTAGAACCATCATCAACCACGATGATTTCATATTTTTGATGAAGATTGTTTGAAATCATTTTCTGCAATAACGGACCAATGCCGGTTTCTTCGTTGTAAGCAGGAATAATGATGGTGGCAAGCTGTTGCGAATTCTCCATTGATTCAATTAATAAGGGCAGGCGTTAATTATTACAACTTTGGGCAAAAGTAGCATTTTTCGGGCTATTATAAGGTCTAAATTGCACCAAATGGCTTCTTACAGCTTCATTTAAATAAAAAGCCGGAAGATAATTCAATATCTTCCGGCTTCATCCTATTAACCCATATTATATTTTTTCAGCGATAGCATCAGCAATCTTCTGAAGTCTTTCAGGACTTAGCTTGAGTTTTTCCCTGCTAAAATCAATATCATAAATCGTATTGATTGGAATAAGGTGAATATGGGCATGAGCGACTTCAAGCCCTATAACAGCAATACCCACTTTTGAGCAGGGAATAACAGCTTTAATCGCGTGCGCTACTTTTTTTGCAAAAACGAAGAAGGCTTCATACAGTGGGTCTTCGATGTCGAAAATATAATCAATTTCCTTTTTAGGAATAACCAGAGTATGCCCTTCAGCCAGCGGGCTGATATCGAGAAAAGCTAAAAAGTTATCATCTTCAGCAATCTTATAAGCAGGAATTTCACCACTTACAATCCTTGAAAATATACTTGCCATAGCAATGATTTTAAAATTTAACGCAATATTTCTACTATTTCAAACGTCATTTTTCCAGCAGGCACCTGAATATCAACACTATCGCCAACGGTTTTACCCAGAAGACCTTTTGCAATAGGTGAATTTACAGAAATTTTACCACTTTTCAAATCGGCTTCATTTTCAGGAACCAGAGAATAAGTCATTGTGGCATTATTCTTTGTATTTTTTATTTTTACAGTTGACAGAATAAGCACCTTGCTGCTATCAAGCTTTGACTCGTCAATAATCCGTGCATTACGGATAGTTTCCTGAAGTTTTGAAATTTTCAGTTCAAGCATTCCTTGTGCATTTTTTGCAGCATCATACTCCGCATTTTCCGACAAATCACCTTTGTCGCGCGCTTCAGCAATTTGCTGTGAAATTGAGGGGCGCTCCACACTAATCAACTGCTCGAGTTCAGCTTTTAATTTATTAAGCCCTTCTGTTGTGTAATACATAATACATAAACTTTAAGTGTTCGCTTATAGATAATAAGAAGAAAAGACCCTTTGAACAAGGGTCCTTTCAAAAAATAATTCAGGGCTGATTAACCTGCCAGCAAAAAAGAAAACTAGAGGTTAATGCGTGCTCCTATACTGTGTGTTCCGTTAAATGGATCAGTTGCTCTGTAAGAATAATCAATAGCAATTGAAGAACCTTTTTCCTTGTCAATAGGCACGGCTACTGTAAAACCTGCACTTGGGCCAGTAAAGGCAGTAGTACGTTCAGTTTTACTTGTAATTCCTTCTTCATAGCTATAACCACCTCTGAGCATCAGATAAGATTTGAGTTCATATTCGGCACCAAAAACAAACTGGTCCTTGGTAAATGAATTTGAAACAAAACTGCCGGCCAGCGTTAAGCGATGCATCTCAGAAATTTTGAAATCATACGAAGCACCCATAGCTAATTGTGTTGGCAACTCAAAGTCAGCTGAACGCTGTTCAAGTGTAAAATAGCTCTCCTGTCCTGGTAACAGACTACGGATAGATAAACCATCTCCGCTGAATCTCATGGTTGGGCCCACATTGCGTAGGGTGATACCAAACCTCACATTATCACGAGGACCGGTTACGTACTGAATACCAGCATCCAGTGCAATTCCCTGAGCGCTTACATCAGAGATAACCTCAGAAACTATCTTGATATTAATACCTCCGTAAATGCTGCTCGAAAACGCTTTGGCATA
This sequence comes from Lentimicrobiaceae bacterium, assembly GCA_020636745.1. NCBI lineage: Bacteria > Pseudomonadati > Bacteroidota > Bacteroidia > Bacteroidales > Lentimicrobiaceae > Lentimicrobiaceae bacterium. The sequence continues at coordinate 278,258 of JACJXH010000004.1, forward strand.
AGAAATATTAATATTCATGTAGTTGGGAGAAAAATTTCCGATACCACCATCAGGTAAATCCTCAGTAGTAATAGGAATATCACCGAATTTCATCGACATAATACCCAAACCAATCACTCCGGTTTCGCCAACTTTTTGTGTAAGTCCGAAAGTATTGAGACTAATCTCACTTCCTTCCAGCCAGCGGGTATGCGAAAAAATCATTTCTGTTCCTTTAGTATGCGCTGTTCCGGCAACATTCCCAAACAGTCCTTCGAGTCCTTTAACAGCAGCAATGTTTACGCCACCCCATCCTGAGCTGCGTGCCCAGGGATTGATAAGTAACTCTGATGCACCTGCCTGACCTGTTCTGTCCTTGTTACCGGCAGTCAGATGATTGAAAGGAACAAACAAAACTCCGGTCAATAATAAGGCAGCGAAGTATTTAAAGATCTTGTTCATAAGCAATATTTTGAATGTTTTAATTTTTTCAGATTCTTTACTTCAGGCATCAAAAAGCATTAAGGTCAATCGGACGTAATGAGCCGAACCATTTAACAATTTTTTCGCCAACGCCATCTGCTTTAACATGAATCAGGTAAACACCACCTGCAATAGGAATTCCGGCATAATTCTTCAAATCCCATTCAATGGATGTTCCCACTTCATCTTTAGTAAACTGACGGATTACAGAGCCATTGGTAGAATAAATGGTTACCGTACATTTCTGAGGAAGGTTGGTAATTTTAACCCTGTTATCCAACTGATTGGTTTCATAAGTTGAATATGCATAGTAAGGATTAGGAACTACTGTAATCAAATCTAACTCAGTTTTAGCTTTTTCGATATTATTATTCGTTGTAGCCACATTTTTGGTAGAAAATGCATACATCGGGTAGTTTCTGTTCTCATTGTCATTAGCCATCATAGTGCTATCGTGCGTTGAGCTATAGAAGCGTTTGTATGGTTTAGAGATACGAATACTTACTTTAGCGTCATTAGATAACCACTCCTGACCAGCAACCTTTATAGGAATACTTACCCACATGGCACTTGAATATACAAGCGCACGTTGTGTTCCACCTCCAAGGCTAACAGGGATACTATTGCGCAATGTTTTACCAGCATCATATGCAGGAATATTGGCAATTGCAATGGATTTTCCTTCGGTATGAGCAAATACATATACGTAATGCATACCTCCGAGAACCAAATCTGACGGTGTGTTGAAAGTACTGCTCGGGTTGAAAATCATATCGCGGCCATTTTCGCCAACCAGCCATGAATTTTCACCAAATACCATATTCAAACGTTCACCTGTTTCGAGATTGATAGCATATCCGGGGAACCAACCCATACCAGTTTCGGCAATATAGTTAGGATCCTCAGGGTTGGTACTTACACCACTACCCACAGGGGCTGGATTACCATCTTTATCAACCGATTGCCCGGCTCTGATGTTAAATCTGTCAACTCCACCCTCAGCCAGGGTTCTGTCGGCGCACATTTCAATTACAGGACAACGGGTCCACTTGCTCTTATCAGCAGTATACACCACATCCACACTGGCAACATCGGTAAAGCTCGAAGCCACTTTTGAAATATTTCTGAAAGCAGGTCCATAAGCTGCATCCTGTTCAGAAGAAGCTGTCATAATATAAGGCGCCCATGTAGCAGAAACCACTTTTTCGTAGTTACTGTTCGGGTCAAACGGTTTAGCTGGCATACTGTAGTCATTGTTTGCCGGGTTGGCAATATCAGTTACTACACCTGACCTAATCCAGTTTAATGAAGGTACCCCGTCAATATCAGGAACATTGGTTATCCAGATTCTTGAACTGTCAGCAAATGTAAAATCAGAAGTCAGTACACCATTGTTTTCAGTAATGATTTCATAAATGGCAGCATCATCAGCATTAATACCTACTTTATAAGGACCTGGATCTAAAGGCTGTCCAATGGTGATAGCCAAACCAAGCTCGGTAAGCAGTTGCTCATTTTTATAAGAGATGGTAGTATCAGATTTATAAACCACGTTATTGGTCTGATCAATCAGTCTCCAGTGAGCTTTATAGTTGATGGTACTATCAGCACCAATTAGCTGATAATAAGGCACCAGTGAATCAAAAGCGATAACATACTCAGCATCTTTCACACTTAAAGGATCAATAATACGGATATCTATAGGTCCTTTTCCCTGTTTGTATTTAGGATGATAAGCAATAGGATAATCTGCACTACCAAGCTGGTTCAATGAATCAACCGGGCTTTTTGACATAATTTCATTGACGGTTTCGTCAGAAAGTTCCAATACATTTCCACCATTACCCTGGCCCTGGAGGCGAGTAATTTCAACGCCATCACCAAAATCAGCATTAGCAGCAGTAGTACCCACAACTTTATGAGGAATACCAGGATATACTTTGATATTCTTGCGACCAGCAAGGTAAACCTTCTTCTGTCCGCCAAGACCAATAATACCTTCTTCCTGAGAACCCGGGTCAGCGCTGTATTTCATATACTCGTTCTGACCATAGGCAATAGCCAGGTAGTAATATTGTTTGTGGTTAATAAGACTTTGTCCGGTAAATGCATCTTCTGTCAAACGGAATGTATGCGAAACACCTAAATCAGCACCGTTTACTTCCTCAACAGGAACGTTTGCATTCAAGGCCTGATCAAAGTTGTGATTTACCAATTGTTTTACGCCGTTTTTAACGTCGCACTGATAAACCAGGCGGGCCAGTTTCTGATCATGTATGTCAGCCACAGAAACGCTGGCATCTTTCAGCTGGAACACCTGATAACCTTCAAAACGGTAATATGGGTCAAAGTCATATCCGGTGCTATTGGCAACAGCCAGAATAGCTGGATCTAACTCTTTATAACTTTCGTTAAAGTTATTTCCGGCATCGTTGGTCTTTTTGTTTTTAATAAAGAAAATAATTTCTTTATCAAGTTCTCTTAACACGAGGTCAGGAGCGTTAGGACCACTAACTACAGCAAAGCAGTTGTCGAAAAGTAACTGACATTTATCATCAACCACCTGCAAAAGTTTAACTGAAGCCCATGGGCCACCTGATGCAGCACGTGCCCAGGGAATACCAACCGTAATATAGTTAACAGCTCCTGGTTCAAGAACGAAAGGACCAGCTGACTGCATAAAACGGCGGTCACCTTCTTTGTTCAGTGCAGCTTCTTCTGTCCAGTATTTCTGACCAGCAGGAGGAAGCCCACCAGTACCCCAATCGCAAACATCAGTATCGCCCGGGAACATGAAATCACATTCAGGACCATAAGCACCGGTAGAAACGTGACCGTTACCACCATAAAGCATTTTGGTATTATCAAGCCAGATACCTTTCAGGTAATTGTAATACTGAGGAGCATATTTGGGGTCCTGCATATATGGGCCGGGAGCATCAGAATTATTGTGATATACAAAACGACGCATACCAAAACGTTCATCATCCACAATACCGTTACCGAAGTTTACACCATTTATCGCTTCGGAGCGAACGATAAAGTTTCCACTCTGGATATTTCCTTCATTACCATACTCCATGTTCATGGTTGATCCATTCAGACCAACAATGCTACAATCGCCGTTAAAGCTGGGGCCTAATAAACCATCTCCTTTAAAAGAAGGATTATCTGAACCATCGGGATCCATATAAGGTCCCTGGAAGAAGTCAACACCAATTGCAGGGGGCTGATCGCCATATGCCCAGAACTGACCATCACCATCCTTAGGTTTTCCGTTGTATGAATATCCTAATCCACGGTCAACATCACAACCTACATAGTCATCAGTCGCAAAGCCAAGGTCAGTATCAACCCACTGGCTGAAGTAAGTACCTGTTAAACGATAAGTAGAACGGTTGATAATTTCATAACTGTAAAAAGTCATGTTGTTGATTTCATCATTGGTAGCAAAACCAAATGCCTGAGCGCGGATTTCGAGTCCGATAGGAGTACCCTGGGTTTCAGTATGGATATTTCCTTTATCATTAAACACCCACCATAATGTAGCATCACCCTTAATAACCTGGTCGGCCAATAAACCACCTTTAACAATTCCTTCTTCACCTTCTTTGGTTTGAACACTTGAATGGCAAAGTTCGTTAGAGATGTCATAATAAGGATAATCACCTAGTTCAGGATCATAATCACCATTACCATCGCGGTCAAAGAAAGGAGCCAGATAATAACTTTGTTTCTTGGTTATATCACCATGAGCTGGCCATTCAAGAATTGACTGCGGAATCTGATAACCCGGATAAGCTGCTTTATTGTCCCACCATGCAAGGTATTGATCAATTTCAGTTCTGGTAATCGGGAACAGTTTATCATATTCAGCACAGGTTTCTTCACCAATAGCTGCAGTACCATCAATAGTGATAGGGCCTGGCCAGAAATCATTTCCCGAACCGGGGCTACCTGCATTTGGACCCTGACGGAATTTCAATGCTGCAAGTTTCAGCTGATCATTAACGTCAATTCCTCCAATCCAGAGAGCAGCTGAAAACATAGATGTCTTGCGCGATCCTTTAGGAATTTCATACTGGGCAACTTCAAAGTCCCACCACATATCACCACCAGTGTTGATACGGGTACGAACATTGTTTACTTCAAGATATTTAAAGCCAGCACCTGGCAAACAGCCAGCTGCAGTAGCTTTTATCGTTGCTTCAGATTTATTGACTGCTCCCTTATAGTAATCGGCATAGCCGGGGATAGACAGTAAAATACCGAGCAAAACGACCAATGGTATGCGGAGTATATTTTTCATAGTTTAATTGTTTTCTTTGGTATCGTTTCAGTAACGTGAACTCAATCAGGACAAGGTTAGAATTAGAAATTAAGAACTACACCAAGTCTTATCTGCCGCGGCGAACTATAGTTGCCCGGGCTGTTTACACGAATGCTGTATAAATCACGGAAAGCCTGAGGATCGAGCTGAGTATTAATCAGGTTCTGATATTCAGCAGCTGCCAGATATCCGTCATCGTCAGCGTTACCTGTTGCACTATAAACACTCAGGATGTTTTGAGCATCAAAAATGTTGAGCACCTGTACATAAATATTCAGGTAAGAAGAGCGTTTTTCACTCCACTGAATGTTGATGTCTTTATCAATACGGCCATCAACCCTGAATTGCCATGGCAAACGCGAACCATTGATAGATCCTTCAATAATGCCTGATTGTCCGATAGGAACAATTTTACTTGAACGTGTATACGGAGTTCCTGAACCACCAAAGATGGTAAAGTTAACACCGGTGTTTTTCAACAGCTGGGTAGTTTTAATAACTTCAGCACCAGCAGCATCTGTTTTCTTACGTCTGATAACCGGTCCATTGTATTCCTTACCTTCTGCAAAACGGTAGTCCAACATAATATTGAGTGCATGACGACGGTCGAAACTCAATGGGAAAAGGGTACGTAAATTCGGCTGACCAGTCTGGATAAGTCCTTTGGCAAACTCAGGATTTGATCCGGTACCGTTAGCAAACTGCAAAGTGTAACTGGCTCTCACCCTGGCATTGCTTGTACGACGCAGGTCATAAGTTACAGTTAAACCTTTTACAGTTGAAAAGTCGATGTTATTATATGAATAATAAGTCTTAGGATAAGCAGCTGTATAACGGAAAGCCTGAATCTGATCCCTGATTTCGCGATAGTAAGCTGATAATGTAAGGGACGAGCTACCTGAAAGTCTCTGCTGGAAACCAAGCTCATAGTCGATGGTTTTCTCAGGTTTCAGATTTGGATTGCTGATATCGGGGCTTCCTGTTAATGGGAGGAAGTAATAATCAAGCGGGTTCATACGAAGTGCGTAGGTTGGTCTTTGAGTCAAAACATCGTAATGAGCAAAGAACAAGGCCTCATCAGAAATCGGGAATGAGAAAGAAATACGCGGCATTACAGAAACCTGAGGTTCGTAATCGCTGAAGGCTTTTGAAGTAACAGTTACATTGTTTCTGTCCTGAAGATAAGGAATAACACCATTACCAGCGTCAAGTGCAATTGAAGGGTCGGTTACAACCAATCCATCGGCATTGTACCAGGTATCACCATTGCGATAACCCATAATGGTAGTTGGTGTGCGCAGATTGTCAACATAAACTGTATAGTCGCTACCCATATTTTGGGGGTGGCTTCCCAGGTCATTCACTTCACCCACTGTTTTGGCAGGATAAAGTGTATAAGGATCGGTTAAAACCTGCTGGTTGGCATCAAAACGGTCAACCCTGACCCCAACGTTAAAGATAAGATCATCAAAAGCAAATTTATCCTGAATATAACCAGCCATATATATAGGTGTAAACGGCGCAATTTCGCGGGTGTACATACCATTCTCGTCGCGTTTTGTAAAGAAATCATCAAAACTTGGGCTGTCTTTTGATTTAATTCTCTCGCCTGTATAGGTATATCCACTATATGTAGCCAGGTAATTACCATTGTCAAACAGTTCGTCCGGGCTAAACATATCAATTGACAAAGCATCGCTTAAAGCTACATTGTGAAGTTTACCTTCAGCATCATAATAATTCATGGTGTAGCTATTGATGTCGTATGAATCCACATCAATCCAGTCGGTACCATCAACAGGTAAGCCCATTTTTTGGCGGAGACTGATATCAAAATAGCGCTGAGATAAAGCATCATACTTACGATCGTAATAAATCGTATCAAGAAATACGCCATCCAGTTCTACAAATTTAGGATTCATCACGTCCAGCTGCTCAATATGAGCATTGGTTAAACCACGCATCAGACTCCATAAACCACTTGGAGCGTATCCATAATAACGGTCAACACGCTGTTCATAAATAGCACCAAACTGCAGGGCATGGTTTCCAATGTCGGCAGAAGCATTAATATTAATTGAATACTGCTCATTATCTGTCACTCTATAAGCAATTCCATCAATACTTTGATTAGCTCCGGGGCTTCCCATGTAACCATAAACAGAATTGGCACTCATTCCATTAAGCAAACCACCTCCTGATATAATATTGTTGAGGTTATTGTGGTAAAATGATTGCGGATACAATTCATAATACTGACGGGTATAATTAGCTGTAATTTCATTAACAGTACCCTGGGTAAAAGCTACAAGCGTATCCTGGAAACCATTGTGAATAAAAGCAGTTCTACCCGACACAGTGTCAAGTCCATACTCGTATGACTTAATTTTTGAAGTTTCAAATTTACCAAGGTAACCATAGTTAAACAGATTATCCTTATGGTTCGGATCCTGAATAGTCTGATTAAATTTGGTATAGTCGGCCTGGATGGAATAATATACATTTTTAACCAACGACTTGCTGTCTTTAGCTGTTGGAAAACGCTGAGTAAATCTGGCAAAAATCCTCCAGGTATTTTCCTTTAACTGGTAATTTTTATCATAATTGAACATAGAATTGGCAAAATTAAATCGATTGCCATCACTGTAATTAATAGAACCACCAACAGAGAGGTTGATACTTGGCCCGGTTTTGATGTCAATTTTACCGGAAGCATTAATATCAAGGCTATTTGTATTTGGGGTAGCTTTTACGTATTCCAGATCACTTTTACGAATAAAGTTGCTGTTATAATAGGTACCAAATCCTGTACCGGATAAACGCAAAGGATTTTTCTCCAGTTCTCTGAGCACATCATCTTTTACTTTATAAATTCCGGTAGCAGTTGGTCTGCTATCCTGGTTATAAGTTACTTCACCAGCAACAAAATAGCCAAGAATTGAATTTACTTTTTCATGGTTTTCATTTCTGCTCCAGAGCAGCGGGCCCTGCATATTGAGGCCGGCTCTGTTATAGCCAAAAGCGTCAAGATACTGAGAAGTTTGCAATTCAATTCCGGCACCAAATTCGCGGCTTGGGCCCTTGGTTGTAACGTTGATAATACCACCGGTAGCATCGCCATACTGAGCAGGTACCCCTGAAAGGATAACTGAAACCTGTTCAATAGCTGATTCAGGCAAGGATGAAGAACCGCGAACCCTGATACCGTCAATATACATAACGGTTCCGTCAGAACGCTGACCACGGACACTACCACGCTCACCATCGGCCGAGAACACACCTCCCACAGTGGTTGCAATAGCGTTGGCCGAGCGGTTAGGCATTTTGGCAATTTCCTCAGAGGTCATAGTAGCACCTACTGAAGTTTTATCCTTGTCAATCAAGGGGACTTTATAATCGACAACCTCAAAGGTTTCAATTTCGATCATAGTCGATTCCATTTCAACATTTGAGAATGAAATCTGGTCCGATTTAATAACTACACCTCTGATCAATACCGGTTTGTAACCGACATATGATGCTTTAAGGTCATACTTTCCAGGAACGATCGGTTTGATGGTGTAGTTTCCGTCGAAGTCCGAAGTAGTACCGCCGGCTTGCGTACCTCCCAGTTCCACGATAATATTCACAAATGGAACGGGTTCCTTTGTGGTTTTATCGATCACCTTACCCTTGAGGGTTCCTGACTGAGAAAATACCGACAGGCTTGCTGTTAGCACCAACCCAATAGTTAGCAGTAGATTTCTGATCATACCATTCAAATTTTATGTTAGATGTTATTTGTGTGTCGTGTACCCAGTAAAAAGTGGGTAAAGGTACTAATAAAATAATTTAAGCTCCAAAACTTTTTAGAGCTTGACTGAACAAAAATAAAAAAACCTCAGATATACCGTGGATTAAGGATCTCAGCGTAAATAACCGCTTTCCTGATATCGAAATCTTCAATTAAATCATGTCTGCTTTCTTCCTCAACTGCCAGCAATTGATTTTGGCTAACACGCTCGGCAAGCTCGCCCAAATCACGGCTGGCATACTTATTCTCAAAATAGGAAGGAGATACTTCGTCCACAATTTCATCCAGTGATTCATAAGCTGCTTGCGAACTATAAGCTTCATAAGAAGGCGCATATTCAGGTTCTGAAATCTCACTTTTTATATCTTCATAAGAGGGAGAAGGCTGCTGTGTGGCAGGCATTTGCATCTCTCCCATTAGTATTTCTTCAAGTATTGTGCGTGCATGAGGCTTTTCTGCCTGAGGCTCCCCCGACGGGGATTCACGCATTGCCCGCTTTTTATCCTGCTTCTGCTTATTGGAATAAAGCGAATAGGCAACCCAGATAATACCTATAATAATGTATAAAAAATCATCCATAGCCCGGCAATTATTAATTCAGTTTGTAAAGATATAAAATATTGCCTTCACTAAACAAATTTGAAAAAGTAATGCACAACTTGCTGCCTATCGCCGCCAATCAGTTTCCGACAGGTTTTTGCAAAAATGACACCTTATTAATACAGGTTTATCTGAAAGCAAAATTTTTATTTGAAACTCCCTTATCTTTGCATGAGGCTGAAATGTTTTTTATTCAGCTCTTGAATCCGGCGCTTCGAAAAATATTATTTCGTGTTTTTCGTTTAGCTCTATGTAATCAGATAACGATGAAAAAAAAATCAATTGGCGGGCTGTTTGCCCTCATTATATTCTCAGTTTTTTTAAATGCCTGCGATAAAGAAGATGAGCAAACGCAAATTCCCTACGTTTATGTAAATTTTGCTGTTTACCCAAATACATTGGACTTTATCCCTGATGGTGGCTGGTCATATTTTTCAGGCGGTTATAAAGGGTTGATTATTTATCGCCCCCTGCATGATGAATTTCTGGCTTTTGAACGGGCCTGCCCATACGATCCTTTAAACGACAGTGCCCTTATTGTGGTTGAGTCTTCTGGAATTATCGCTTCTGATGCTCATTGCGGCTCCCGCTTTTTACTTACCGATGGCTCTCCGTTTGAAGGGCCTGCTTCCGTTGGTTTAAAACAATACCGTACCCGATATGACGGTTATACTTTAACCGTATCTAACTGATCATACATTTAACAAACAAAAAAACCCCGGGAACACACCCGGGGTTAAAGTTAGATTTCCAGCTTATTTAAGCTGACAGATTAATATCTGTAATGTTCTGGTTTAAATGGCCCTTCTTTTGACACCCCCAGATAAGCAGCCTGCTCATCGGTTAGTGTTGTTAGTTTTACACCGATTTGTTCAAGATGTAATCTGGCTACTTCTTCATCGAGGTATTTTGGCAATCTGTACACTCCGACTTCGTAGTTATTTTTCCACAAATCGAGTTGAGCAAGTGTTTGATTTGAAAACGAATTGCTCATAACAAATGAAGGATGCCCGGTTGCACAACCCAGGTTCACCAAGCGTCCTTCGGCAAGAAGGAAAATGGCATTTCCTGAATCAAAAACATATTTATCAACCTGAGGTTTAATGTTAATACGGGTAATGCCGGCAGTTGTGTTAAGTTTATCGACCTGTATTTCATTGTCGAAATGCCCGATATTGCAAACAATACTCTGATCCTTCATCCGCATCATATGCTCAAGGGTAATTACATCGCGGTTGCCGGTAGTCGTCACATAAATATTACCTTCCTTCAGCGCTTCTTCAATGGTAGTAACTTCAAAGCCTTCCATGGCAGCCTGTAAAGCACAAATGGGGTCAATTTCGGTAACGATAACCCTGGCGCCGTATGAACGCATGGAACGCGCACTGCCTTTTCCAACATCACCAAACCCTAAAACAACCACTACTTTACCGGCAATCATTACATCAGTAGCTCTTTTAATACCATCGGCCAACGATTCATGGCAACCATACAGGTTGTCAAATTTTGACTTAGTAACTGAGTCATTAACATTGATCGCAGGAATCAACAACTGACCTGATTCCATCATCTGGTAAAGTCTGTGAACGCCTGTAGTGGTTTCTTCTGAAACGCCCTTTAGTTCGCTAATCACCCTGTGCCAACGGGTATTGTCTTCAATATATGTGTCGCGAAGGGTTTTAAAAATAACTTCCTCTTCGGCATTTGAGCCTTTTGTTTCAAGCAGTTTAGGATTATTTTCTGCAGCATACCCCTTATGAACCAACAAGGTAGCATCTCCTCCATCGTCAACTATAAGGTTTGGGCCTTTCCCGCCCGGAAATGATAATGCCTGCAATGTGCACCACCAGTATTCTTCAAGAGTTTCACCTTTCCAGGCAAAAACAGGAATACCACTTTCGGCAATAGCAGCCGCTGCATGATCCTGTGTTGAGAAGATGTTGCAACTGGCCCAGCGAACATCTGCGCCAAGCTCGGCCAGTGTCTCAATCAAAACAGCTGTTTGAATGGTCATATGCAACGAACCCGTAATTCTGGCACCTTTCAGAGGCTTTTCATGGCTGTATTTTTTGCGGATGGACATCAGTCCGGGCATTTCCTTTTCAGCAATTTCAATTTCTTTTCTGCCAAAAGCGGCAAGGCTTATATCTTTTACTTTATAAGGAAGCACCTCAGTTATTGCATCTTTCATCATAAATTTTTCATTTTTTTCGGGCTGCAAAGGTACACATAGTTTTTATTCAATCATATTAAAGCACACATTCTTATTTTATGTTGTTGAATGAATGCCCTTTAGAAAAGTACCCTGACAGATGTAGCTACCAAAACAGATTATATGTATCATTGCAAAGCAATTTCCAATAAAAAGAAGATGGATGTTTATAAATTGATTCAGGACAAAAAAGCACAAGGCAAAAAACAGCTTGCCGTACTGATTGACCCTGATAAAACTAACGATAAAACAATTGCAAGAATTGCCGAATTGTCAGCAGAAAGTGGTGTTGATTATTTTTTTGTAGGAGGAAGCCTGCTGATTAACAATCAACTGGAAGAATGTATCAAGGTGTTGAAGCAATCGGGCGACATTCCGGTTATTCTTTTCCCGGGCAACACTCTTCAAATGAGCTGGAAAGCCGATGCTATCCTGTTTCTCTCCCTCATCTCGGGCCGTAATGCTGAAATGCTGATTGGCAGGCATGTTATATCAGCTCCATATTTAAAACTAAGCCCGCTGGAAGTTATTTCAACCGGATATATGCTCATTGAAAGTGGCAAACCTACTGCTGTTTCGTATATGAGCAACTCCAGCCCTATTCCTCACGACAAGGATGATATCGCTATCTGCACTGCAATGGCTGGAGAAATGCTCGGCATGAAACTCATTTTTATGGATGCCGGAAGTGGTGCTGTTAACCCGGTTTCGGTTGAAATGATAAGCCATGTCAAAAGCAGTATTGACATCCCTCTTATTATTGGCGGTGGCATCAGAACTCCACAACAGGCTTCCGATGCAGCAAAGGCAGGAGCTGACGTGCTGGTAATAGGAAACCTGATTGAAAAATCACCCGAACTTATCCCCGAATTGGTAAAAGCAATTCAACAATAAACTGCATATTTCTCAATCTTTATCATATGAACTCTTTCAAAAAAACGAGCCTGTTTCTGCTCTTACTGCTTATTTCAGGCATATCGTTCGGACAACAAAATATGTTGGTGCCCGAAGATATCATGTCAAACCGGAAGTTATACCCATCAGGGCTTCAAAACATTCAATGGCGCGATAACACCGGATTTTACACCTGGCAAACCAGCAACTGCATCCTTCAGGGGAGCACTGGCACAACGCTTACAGACACTTTGCTGAAGCTTTCTGACCTGAATCAAAAGATGAAAGAATTGCTGCAACCAGAGCTCAAACGTATGCCATATATTTCTTGGAATAGCAGCGAAACTTTTTCCTTTTCAACCGGCAGTGCATGGTTTGACTATCATTTTTCAAACCAGACACTCAACCTTTTCAATAAAACAGACGAAGAGGCCGAAAATGCTGACATGGCGCCGCAAACACGATTTATTGCCTATACCATAAAAAACAACCTGTTTGTTTCAGACGGCAAATCGCAGTTTGCTGTTACCACAGACCAAAACCCGGGTATCGTAAACGGACAATCGGTGCACCGCAACGAATTTGGCATCAGCAAAGGCACTTTCTGGTCGCCCCGCGGAAATCTCCTGGCGTTTTATCGCATGGACGAAACGATGGTGACCGATTATCCACTGGTTGATGTTACCGAACGCGTGGCTAAAGTCAATCATATCAAATACCCGATGGCAGGAATGACCAGCCATCAGGTTACTGTTGGGATTTTCAATCCGGCAAACAAACAAACTGTTTTTGTAAAAACTGGAACACCTGCTGAACAATATCTGACAAATATTGCCTGGAGCCCCGACGAAAAAAGCCTGTTTATAGCCGTACTCAATCGCGACCAGAACCATATGTGGCTTAACGAATACGATGTAAATTCCGGCAATTTCTTACGCACCTTGTTTGAAGAACAAAACGATCGTTATGTAGAACCGCTTCATCCCATGGTTTTTGTTCCCGGAAACGACAACCAGTTTATTTGGCAGAGCCAGCGCGACGGTTATAATCATTTGTACCTGTACAACAAAAACGGCCAGCTTATCAAACAACTTACCACAGGCCTATGGGTTGTAACTGATTTTGCCGGATTCGATGAAGAGGCAAAGGGAATTTTTTATACATCAACTGCTACAAGCCCTTTAGAAAACCAACTTTATTATTTAAACCTGAAGTCCGGAAAAACCAGCCGGCTCACCACTCAAAAGGGCGTACACTTCCCCGTCATCAGGAAAGACGGTAAATTTTTCATCAGCAGATTCAGCAACCCCGAAACAGCTTCCCGCACAATTCTGGCTTCACTCAACGGCAAAACAAACAAAACAATTCACGAAGATGTAAATCCGCTAACAGATTACAAACTTGGCGAGACAACTGTATTTACAATCAAATCAGACGATAACACAGACCTTTACTGCAGGCTGATAAAACCTGCTGATTTTGACCCGGCCAAAAAATACCCTGTGATAGTTTATGTATACGGAGGGCCTCATGCCCAGCTGGTTACCGGCGATTGGCTTAACGGCGCCAATCTATACATGCACTACCTTGCCGAAAAAGGATACATTGTGTTCACGCTCGACAACCGGGGCTCATCTAACCGGGGTTTTGAATTTGAAAGTGTAATTCACCGGAATCTTGGCGTTGCCGAAATGGCCGACCAGATGAAAGGAGTGGAATACCTGAAATCGCTTCCTTATGTTGACGCTTCACGGATGGCCGTTGACGGATGGAGCTACGGTGGCTTTATGGCCATTACCTTAAAGCTTAATCACCCTGAAATTTTTAAAGTTGCAACAGCAGGCGGACCCGTTATTGACTGGAAATATTATGAAGTCATGTATGGTGAAAGATACATGGATACCCCGGAACAAAATCCGGAAGGATATGAACATGCTTCATTGCTCAACCAGGTTGACAAACTGCAAGGCAAACTGCTGATTATTCACGGTGCCCAGGACAATACCGTAGTGTGGCAAAACAGTCAGCAATTTCTTATCAGGTGTATTGAAAAACAAAAGCAGGTCGATTATTTTGTTTATCCCACTCATGAGCACAATGTCAGGGGCATTGACCGTGCACACTTATTCAGAAAATTATCAGAATACTACGATTTAAATTTATAAAACACTAATTTTCAAAACAAAAGCATTCGAATCTTAAAAAAAAGGGCACTTGAATGTGTCCTTTTTTTTATGACTGATAATGCAATATTCCTATCTCTTAAAATACAAATCAAGCAGTTGTCCTGCGGCCTGATAGGGACTGATTTCGCCCTTTAGCAGCTGAGCTTCCTTTTCCAGTAAAACCGGCTTTATAAGAGTTGCATTATAAAAGTTATCGTGCAACTGCCTGTCGATAAATTCAATCATGATCTGACGCGCCTGCATTTGCCTTTTATGTTCAAAAAAATGATTGGCATTGGTAAAAGAAAGATAAGCCTCAATGGTTTCCCAAACTTCTGAGATACCTTCGCCTGTAACGGCTGAACAGGTTAAAGCCGGGGGAGACCAGCCCGACTCAGGAAGCGGAAAGAGATGGAGTGCATTTTTTATTTGCGTGCAGGCGATGGCTGCCTTAGTTTTATTATCACCATCTGCCTTGTTAATCGCGATAGCATCAGCCATTTCCATAATCCCCCTTTTAATACCCTGCAATTCATCACCGGCACCTGAAATCATCAGCAGTAAAAAGAAATCAACCATAGAATGCACGGCAGTTTCTGACTGACCCACGCCCACAGTTTCGACAAAAATAACATCAAAACCAGCGGCTTCACAAAGAATAATGGTTTCACGTGTTTTCCGGGCCACGCCACCCAAAGAGCCCGCCGATGGAGAAGGCCTGATAAAGGCATTGGGGTCAGTTGACAAATCCTCCATACGTGTTTTATCGCCAAGTATACTACCCTTCGATCGGCTGCTGCTCGGATCAATGGCCAGCACGGCCAGCTTATGCCCTCCGGCAGTAAGATGCTTGCCTAAAGATTCAATAAAAGTACTCTTACCTGCGCCAGGTACGCCTGTAATACCCAATCGGACTGATTTTCCGGCATAAGGCAAACATTTGAGAATAAGCTCCTGCGCAATTGCCTGATGTTCAGGCAAAGAGCTCTCAATTAGAGTAATAGCCTTACTAAAAACAGTGCGGTTAAACTGTAAAATACCTTCCAGATATTCATCAACTGTGAGAAGCCTCTTATGACTTTTTCGAAAATTCGACATCGCCTGTTCATTGAGCGACGATGGCTGCTCCACCCCTTCCTGAACCCTTAAGGCTGAGGGCTTTAAATCCTGACTTTCCTTATCCTTTAAATTCATTTCGGTAACTTTGTGCAAAATTATCAATAATTTCCGGCCGAAAATATATAATCTCATCAAACAAGCGTTGAAAAGCATTGTTTATGGATTAGTCAACCAAAAACGGCCAAAGGCTTTCTCTGTTTTGAATTACCTGAATTTGCTTTTCAGAACCACCATCCACTCCGATAAAAAACCCGGGATCATTGCTTTGTATGCCTTTTACAAGGTCAATAACAACCTTTGTTACAAAGCAACAAAACACTCCATCATAAATCTGCCTGAAAAAGTTTTATATTTACACAAATCTAAATCCCCAAAAACCTACTGTTATGACAATAGGAATTCTTAAAGAAATGCCTGGTGAAAACCGGGTTGTCATGCTCCCTGAAAGTGTAGCCACTCTGGTAAAAATGAATGTTACCGTATTGGTTGAATCGGGGGCTGGTATTTCGGCTTTTGCATCCGACAAAGAATATGAAGATGCCGGAGCGCGCATTGAAACAAAAGCCAAAGTTATTAACGAAGCCCAGCTGATTCTGAAAATCCAGCCACCTTCAGCAGTTGAAACAGGCATGATGAAAGAAGGACAGGTTGTTATGGCTGCCCTGAATCCTTATTTCAACGGCGATTTGCTGCACGAACTGGCTTCAAAAAAAATTACCAGTTTTAGCATGGATGTGGTACCGCGTACTACCCGGGCACAGGCCATGGATATTCTGTCGTCGATGGCAACAGTGGCAGGTTATAAGGCTGTACTTACAGCTGCCAATACCCTGCCAAAATTCTTTCCGATGTTTATGACCGCAGCAGGAACCATCAAGCCGGCCAATATGCTGATTTTGGGCGCAGGAGTCGCTGGTTTGCAAGCAATTGCCACCTCACGAAAACTAGGAGCAGTTGTCTATGTTTTTGATGTCAGAGCCGCTGTTAAGGAAGAAGTTGTTGGACTGGGCGGCAAGTTTGTTGATGTTGAAGGTGCTACTGATGACAAATCAGCCGGGGGCTATGCAGTTGAACAAACCGACGAATTCAAACAACGGCAGGCAAAAGCCATTCACGATCAAGCGGTTAAATCAGATGTAATCATTTGCACTGCTCAAATTCCTGGCCGGCAAGCACCTCTGCTGATAAAAAAAGAAACCGTGGAAGCCATGAAACCAGGTTCTGTAATCATAGATTTAGCAGCTTCAACCGGTGGCAACTGCGAGTTGACCAAAAATGATGAAACAATTGTACACAATGGCATCAAAATTATTGGAAACTCACAACTTCCTACCGATATGCCAACAGATGCCAGCCGAATGTATGGCAAGAACATGATCAATTTCCTTAAGCTTATTATTACCAAAGAAGGAGACATGAACCTTAACTGGGAAGATGACATTGTAAAAGGCACTGCAGTTACCCACAATGGCGAAATTGTTCATGAGCGAATCAAATCAGTTATCACTAAATAAATCAATATACAGATGGAAGAAGTTCTGAAATTTTTTCTGGAATACAAGGATCTGATTTTTATCATCACCCTCTCGGTATTCCTTGGAATAGAAGTAATATCCCATGTTCCTGCTGTGCTTCATACACCGCTGATGTCGGGGAGTAATGCCATTCATGGTGTTGTAATCATTGGTGCCATTATCGTAATGGGACATGCCGAAAACACCCTTTCCCTCATCCTGGGCTTTTTGGCAGTTGTGCTTGGCACTCTCAATGTTGTGGGAGGATTTGTAGTGACAGACAGGATGCTGGAAATGTTTAAGAAAAAGAAAAAATAAGGAGGCTGAACGATGGAAACTATTTCAAAAATAATTGAATTCAGCTACGAAATTTCGGTTCTCGAAATCTCTTACCTTGTTGCTTCGGTTTTATTTATTCTTGGACTTAAAAAACTAAGTCACCCTCTTACTGCCCGAAGCGGAAACCTGTGGGCTGCAGCCGGAATGGCTGCCGCAATTCTGTTTACCATTCTTTTTCACAAAACCACCATTACTCATCCCGACGGAACAACTGTGGTAAAAAGCATTGGCAATATCCCCTGGATTCTGGCAGCACTCGCCATTGGCTCATTTATTGGCTGGTATGCATCTGTAAAAGTCAAAATGACCGCCATGCCCCAAATGGTTTCCATCTTTAACGGTATGGGAGGTGCTTGTGCTGCGCTTATTTCCATGATGGAATTTCCGGGAATGCAAAACGAACTTGCAGCAGCTGGCGATGCACACATGTTTACCGGCGAAGCCATTGCAATTCTGCTTGGATTGATGATAGGAAGTGTTTCTTTTGCAGGAAGTATGATAGCATTTCTTAAACTTGATGGTCGTCTGGGCGATATTAAAAATCCGGTTCTGCGCATCGTAAATCTGACTTTTCTTGCCCTCCTGCTTATTGCACTGGTAGTTATTATGCTTATGCAACCTGTTGCAGGCAACAACTGGCCTATTTATCTGTTTGCAGTTGCCGCTCTTATTTACGGGGTTACATTTGTCATGCCGATTGGCGGAGCCGATATGCCGGTGGTTATCTCATTGCTCAACTCTTTTACAGGTGTTGCAGCAGCTATGGGAGGATTTCTTTATGGCAATACAGCCATGCTCACCGGAGGTATTCTGGTTGGTTCGTCTGGTACAATCCTCACCATTCTCATGTGTAATGCCATGAACCGCTCTTTGCTCAATGTCATCATTGGTGCCTTTGGAGTGAGTGCAGCAGGTGGCCCCGACGACGGAGACAAAACGGTAAAGGAGGTTTCGCTCAGCGATGCCGCTGTTCTGTTGAGTTACTCACAAAAAGTTTACATCGTTCCCGGTTATGGTCTGGCAGTGGCTCAGGCCCAGCATTTGTGCCACGAACTCGACACTTTGCTGGCAGGCAAAGGAGTGGAAGTTAAATATGCCATTCATCCGGTAGCCGGCCGTATGCCAGGCCATATGAATGTACTGCTGGCTGAAGCAGATGTGCCTTATGAAAAACTGGTTGAAATGGAAGACGCCAACAACGAAATGGCCAATACGGACGTTGTTATCGTCATCGGTGCCAACGATGTTGTAAACCCGGCTGCCGAAGACGACCCTTCAAGCCCCATTTACGGCATGCCTATTATTAAGGCACAGGAAGCCAGAAATATTATTGTGATGAAACGTAGTATGGCTGCAGGTTATGCGGCCATCCCCAACAACCTCTTTTATCACCCGAAAAACAGAATGCTTTTTGGTGACGCAAAAGCTACATTGCAAAAGCTTATTGCAGAGATTAAAAGCCTCTGAGGCTTCGTTTAAAACCAACCATCAAAGCCGGCGGATGAATGTTATCGCCGGCTTTTTTTGCAGGCATATATTCCCATTAAAATAACAAATACCAGCAAATCATCCATCAGGGCCGCCTATTCAAAGCTACTGAACCACAAAAAAAAACAGAATACAAATGACGTTTTTGCAAAAAACAGGACAGCAAAGCCACAGCTTTGTCATTCAGGCAATTATCTGACAAAGAAAATCTCATGCTCAAAAGTTTTTTTCAGGAAATCAAAATACTGGGTTAAATCTTTTTCAAATAAAAAAAGAATAGTACATTTGCAGCCCTGTAACAAAATCTCTCCGTAGCTCAGTTGGTAGAGCAAATGACTCTTAATCATTGGGTCCCAGGTTCGAATCCTGGCGGGGAGACCAAGCGGTTGTTTCGTTCCGCAACCGGCTTAAAATGAAAATTGAAAAACTCGGGATGTAGCGCAGCCCGGTAGCGCGCTTCGTTCGGGACGAAGAGGCCGGAGGTTCGAATCCTCTCATCCCGACTTCAATTAAAAAGCCTGCTTGTTTCATTCCAGGCAGGCTTTTTTGCCACTTTAGCTCAGTTGGTAGAGCAGCGCATTCGTAATGCGCGGGTCGGGGGTTCGAGTCCCCTGAGTGGCTCAGATGCCGGCATTGGCCGGCTTTTTTTTGCCCCCAAAACTCAAAACCCTGAAATAACTGTCAGACTCCCCTCTTTTCAGGAATCAAAAGTGAAGCCACTATACTTACTCCCAGAACAAATAAAATAAAATAAAGCGAATGCGCTGTGGTAAATCCAATTTCTTTGAGCCAATGCGCAATAAGCATCTTTACCCCAATAAATGCAAGTAAAAAGGCCAAACCAATTTTAAGATAACGGAAAAAGTCAATCACATTTGCCAGAATAAAAAACAATGCCCTGAGGCCCAGAATAGCAAAAATATTGGAGAAAAAGACAATATACGGGTCTCTGGTAACTGAAAAAATTGCCGGAATAGAGTCAACAGCAAAAATCAAATCACTGAATTCAATTACCATCAACACTATAAGTAAAGGAGTTAAATACCGCTTCCCGTCTTTAACAATAAAAAAATGATGCCGCACAAAAGTGGGGTAAACCGGAAAGTGCCTGGACGCAAATTTCACCACCGGGTGATGAGCAACGTCAATTTTTTCATCCTCATTGCGGGTAATAAACATCTTTACTCCTGTATATATCAACAAAATACCAAAAAGATACAACACCCATTCAAAACGGATAATAATAGCAGAAGCTGAAAATATAAATGCAAACCGGAGCACAATCGCAGCCAAAATTCCCCAAAAAAGAACACGGCGGTAATAACGTGGCTCTACACCAAAGGCATAAAATACCATGATCATCACAAAAATATTGTCAACCGATAAAGCCTTTTCGATAAGATAGCCAGTCAGGAATTCGAGTGCAAGATTATGATTGTAAACCCTTACCGCCTGGTCGTAGTCAAGACCTTCAATATTTACCGGATGTCCATAAGTGGTAATAAGCCCCTGTATATCCCTCAGTGAAGCATCGCCACCCAAATGAATCCACACACCATGAAATAGCAGCAAAACATAAAATCCCAGCGAAACACCAACCCAAATAAATGTGTAAAGCAGAGCCTCTTTAAAAGGAACCACATGGTTACGCCTGTCAAACACCCCAAGATCAAGCATTAATATCCCTGCTATTATCACAATAAACAAGGAAAAGAAGAGCAATTCGTTGGCGTTCATTTCATCTGAGAGTCTAAAACATCACAAAAGTAATCAAAGCGGGCCGATTGATAACTTCGATGCAGCAGTATAATTGCAGTAAAATCTTAAGATTTTGAATACTATGCACTATCAATGAAAATCTTTCTAATTTTGAGCACTTTTTAGACACTCAACCGACATTAAACCATAAATGCCCGTTTTGAAAATTACAGGCAAAAAAAATGACATTACAATGACTAACTTTACCGAAATGAACCCCAACCCGCTGGTTCAATACCTGAACAAACCGGCAGCAGAATTTACCAAATCCGACATTGTTAAATATATCGAAGACCATAACATTGAGATGGTTAATTTCAGGTACACCGGAGGTGACGGACGGCTGAAAACGCTCAATTTTGTTATCAGTTCAAGAGAACATCTTAACAGTGTGCTTACCACAGGCGAAAGGGTTGACGGCTCAAGCCTCTTCCCATTTATACAGGCAGGGTCAAGCGATCTTTATGTTGTGCCCCGCTACCGCACAGCCTTTGTAAATCCCTTTGCCGAAGTCCCTTCGTTAGACTTCCTTTGCTCCTATTATAACAAAGATGGCGAACCACTTGAAAGTTCACCTGAATACATCTTGCGAAAAGCACATAAAGCCTTAAAAGACCAAACCGGCCTTACTTTCCATGTAATGGGCGAACTCGAATACTACATCATCAGTGAAGAAGAAGATTTATTCAGGGCTGTTGACCAGAAGGGATATCATGAATCGATGCCTTTTGCCAAATGGGAACAACTGCGCATTGAGGCGATGTCCGCCATGGCCAAAGCCGGATGCCTGATCAAATATGGCCATTCAGAAGTGGGCAATTTTATACAGGATGGAAAACTTTATGAGCAGAACGAAATTGAGTTTATGCCCACCAACCTGGAAGAAGCCGCCGACCAGCTGGTGATTGCCAAATGGATATTGCGGTCACTCGCCTACAAATATGGCGTACTGGTAACCTTTGCCCCGAAAATCACCGTTGGCAAAGCCGGAAGTGGCTTGCACATTCATACAAAACTGGTAAAAGACGGCAAAAACCAAATGATTGATAAGGGCAAACTTAGTGAAACG